>DJVJ01000027.1:18320-79033 GCA_002441135.1 Caryophanales bacterium UBA6259
ATCCAAGCATTAGAATTAGTAGCTATTCAAGAGGCTCAAAAAGAAATTTCACAAGAAGTAAGTCAAAATGACACAACCAAATATCATTGTGTCGGCTACAGCGTCGTTAATTACTTTTTAGATGGTCAAATTATAGGAAGCTTAATTGACCAAAGAGGTGAGAAAGTTGCTGTCGAAGTGATTGCAACCTTTCTTCCAAGAGTTGTTATCGATTCTCTTCTTTCTTCATTAAATAGAGCAGGACTTCAAATGAAGGCGTTAACGTTGGAACCTATAGCAGCAATTCACGTTCTAATTCCTGCTTCTATGCGGAAAATCAATCTCGCTTTAATTGACATTGGAGCAGGGACTTCAGATATTGCAATAACAGCTGATGGAACGATTACTGCCTATGGAATGGTACCTGCTGCTGGAGATGAAATTACTGAAGCAATTTCTCAAAAATTTTTACTTGATTTTCATGAAGCGGAAAAAATGAAAAGAATGTTAAATGAAAAAGAAGAGATTACCTTTACGGATATTCTTGGAGTAACCTACCAAATATCAACGAAAGATATTATTCGGCAAATTGAAGAGGATATTGAACAATTAGCTAAGAAAATTTCCCACAAAATTATTGAATTAAACGGTAAGCCTCCCCTAGCAGTAATGCTAATAGGTGGTGGAAGCCAAACTCCGAAAATGGGAGAAAAATTAGCCAATCTTCTACATCTCTCAGAGCAAAGAGTTGCTGTAAGAGGAATCGAAGCGATTCAGTATCATCTAAAATGGCCTAAAAAAATTAAAAATACTCCTGAATTAGTAACACCTATAGGAATAGCTATTACCACTCAAGAAAATCCTATTCAATACCTTACAATTTTCATCAATGATGAAAGAATTCATTTATTCGAAATGAAATCATTAACCATTGGTGATGCACTAATTGCAGCAGGTATTTCTATTAAGTCTCTTTTTGGTAAGCCCGGTTTAGCGATGAGTGTGACGATTGATCATGAAGTCAAAATTATTCCAGGTGAGCATGGTACACTACCTACAATACTCCTCAACAAGGAAGCTGCTAATTTAGACGCTTTGATTAAAAATGGAGACCAAATTCAGGTCTCTGCTGGAAAAAATGGCGGTAATGCCTCTTTAACAGTAAAGAAGGCTTTAGCCTATAGTAAGAAAAAACCACTTTTAATTAAAATAGATGATATTGAATTTACAAGCTATCCATTAGCAGAAGTGAATGGAATTGATGTTGAAGAAGATGCCGTAATTTATGACCGAGATACGATCAATTTTAAACATCTTCAAACCATTGAAGAAGCACTTATTTTTCATGGATACTCTACGCAACCATTTACTCAGCAAAAGGTCAATTACTATTTGCAAAATGAGAAAAAAAGCTATCTATTCCAAACCAAAAAGCTATACCAAAATAATATAGAAGCTTCATTATCATCTTTTATTCAATCTGGAGATACTATTACCTTTAGTAAAGAAAATATACCATTCCCAACGATTGGAGATATTTTAGCCAAGGAAATAGGTTGGAATGATTCTATCGAGGTTACCTTTAATGGACAACCTATAACTATTCAAAACTCTAATATGCAGCTATATTTAAATAAACGCAAAGCTTCTATCAATGAGCTAATTGAGCCCAACTCTAGTATTGAAATGGTCTTCAGTGATGAAGCACATATTTTTAGTGACATTTTTAAATATGTAGATCTTAACTTCGAAAAAAACTCCATGTTTCATCTTTATATTAATGGGCAAGAAGCTCAATTCGATTCACCAATTAAACACGGGGATCAATTACAAATCACATGGGATTGATAATGTTACATATTTATTAGAAAAGCTTGGCTTTTGCCAAGCCCTTTTAAGGCGCAGACAAAAGGTTAGCTGCTCTTATTTCGGATAGGAAAATCTTATACTTTCCTATCCGATCAAAAAAAAGAAGAAACCAATGGTTCCTTCTTTTTTTAGTGTGAAAATTGTAAAGATAATTTATTAAGTTGTTCAAATAGGGGATTGATTCCCTTTTCTTGTACATTAATATGAATTGGTTGAATTTGAAATTCTTTATCTCTATTCGCAATAAGAACAGATATTGGAAACTGATATTGATCTTGAAAGCTAACATATTCTGTTTTATTTAAAAGCTGTAAAATATGTAGCAACGTTTCTCGATTTGGTAAATCAATAAGAACAAATTGCTCTGATTCACCATCCCATTCAAAATCATTTAAATGAGTATATGCACTTGGGTAAACCCATGTAGTATCAAAAGAATCCTTTGAGTCTAAGTAATCTTGTTTTCTTAAACTAAGTTTACTTTTATTTCTTGGTAGCATTACAACCACTGTTTGATGGTTAGGAATCGGTAAGCTTTCTGATTCGTCCACTAATACAAAATTACGTTGTTCAAAATTTGTCATTGTTTCCGATGAATTGGACTCAAATGGAAAATAAAAAGTAAACATCATCGCACTACAAACAGCAACACATGTAGATAAGATTTTAGTACTGAAATTTTTTTTATTATTTCTAGATGAAAGAGAATCGATTTCCTTCATTTCTTCAATAAAGGACACAACTTCAATCATGTCATGTAAATCTTCTTTACAGCTATTACATTGGAAAATATGATTATTTAATTGTTCTTTTTCTATTTCAGTTAAGGTTTGATCAACATACCCTTGAATTAAATGCTCATATTCACTACAAGACATGATGTCCTCTCCCTACTGTGATAATCTTGCTTTTAACATCTTTCGAGCTCTAAATAATTGAGTTTTCACGGTTCCTTCAGGAATGTCTAACTTTTCACTGATCTCAGCATAACTATATCCATGAAAATGTCGTAAAACTAATACATTCTTATATATTTCAGGTAATGCGTTGATATGTTCCATTACATTTTCAAGTATTAAGCGGTTTTCAACCTGTTCTTCTACTGATAAATCTTGATTATCAAAGGAATGTGGTTCTAGAATATTATCCTCGATTGCCACTACCTTTAAATGTTTCTTTCTTACTTTATCTCTAAAACGATTTGTCATAATCATTCGCAACCACGCCTTTAAGGATTTATCATAAACATACTTATCTGATTTACGGTGTGCTTGCCATACCGTTTCTTGTGTTAAATCCTCTGCATCCTCTGGGTTACCTGTTAAACGATATGCTATACGATATAAATAACGACTTTGCTCCATAATTTTATTTAAAAAATCATCACTTGCTTTTTTGGAATCTACTATTATATTGGAATTCATTATTACTCTCCCTGCCATTTCTTAAAGATTATAATCTCTATATAATCATTTCATTCGTAAGGAATTGGCATTTTATAACGTATAACATTACTAGTGAGTTCGTCCGAAAAATGTAATTATAGCTTGTACTACTATAATTATAAACGAAATTGTAGTGTAAAAGTTTCGGCAAAATGTTATAAACGTAAAAAAGCCTAATAAAGATTCCTTTACTAGGCAAAATTATAACTGAAAAATATTATCAAATTATTAACAAATTATTATTTCTTTTACTTATTTTTTATTTTGTTGGCATTTTTCGCAAATTCCATAGATTTCAAATCGATGACCGGTGATTTTAAACTCCCCAGCCATCCCTTGTAGAAGGTTAAGTGGGCATTCTGGTAATACCGATGTTTCCCCACACTCTTCACACACTAGATGATGATGATGATCATCAATACAAGAAATGCGAAACTTTGCTTCTCCATCGAAACGTGTTTCTTCCACAACATCTAAATCTGATAAAATGGCTAGATTCCGATAAATGGTATCAAAACTAACCCCAGGAAAACGTTGTTGAACCTGTTGTAGAATATCTTTTGCGGATACATAGCGATCTTCATTAATAATCGACTGAATAATCTCTTTTCGCTGTTCTGTTAATTTGTATCCCTGTTCTTTTAAATTATCTAATATTTTATCTAACTCCACAACGACACACTCCAAAGAAAATCAAGAAGGTTATTTAATCAAATTCAGTATAGTTTTTTCTTTGGTTTCCGTCAAACAAATTCCTTAAAGTTAGATTCCTTTAATTAATGCTTTGAATCATTTTTTGCTAATTTTTCTTGTGCCATACGTACTAATTCCTTGACCATTCTACCACCAATTTGTCCACCAATCTTCCCAGCTTCTTGAGTAGATAATTGTCCATTATATTGATGATTAAGAGCTATGCCAATTTCTTTACCTACCTCTATATTCACATTTTGTATGGGAACATCAGCAGAAATTATTCCGTCTTTTACAAGTACATCTTTTTTCAGCTGATTTAAAGCTTCTCTAGATTCTGGAACTAATGCTTTTCTATTATTTCTTCTTGCCATTACTCTTCCTCCTTATCGATATCGAGGTTCTCTTTCTGCCATTTTAATAAACATATTTTCATAACCAACAAAATTACAGCTTAAACATTGAACCTCTGTATCTCCTTGAATCGTAGTAAATGCTTCTGGTTCTCCTTGAGAAACTATATTGCCATCAAAAGCGTCCTTTTGAATTATTTGTGCCTCGCGACGAATGGTTTTAAAGCGCACACGATTAGCACGACAATTGGGACAAAAGTATGGTTTATCCTGCATTGCATATCAACTCCTTTAGCATTTTTTCTTACTTTTCCCGATTTTCATTAATTATATTATTTTGCGAAAGTTATACTTCTTTTTTTATCAATTTAAAAAGCCTGAGCTAAAGAGCCCAGACTGAGAATAACAATTCTTATTCTGGAAAACATTGATCAAATCGTTCTCTGATTTCCCCTACTTCATACATTGTATCATCCATTATCCGTTTGATTTCATCTTTATTTGTTGTTTCATTGACAAAAGCAACTGTATCTACATCGATTTCTACTCCAAATTGATACTTGTTTCCGTCTTTTACAACATAAATCCCAGTGGCATTATGATCGACAATTCCCTTATCCTTAATAAAATCCGATTTTCTCATTACATGAGGCTTCATCACAACATGCTCCTTCCTTCTCTGTTTAGATACAATTAGAAAAGCACTACTTTCTATTTAATATCTGTACAGAATGAAGAATTATGTTATTTATTAATCTCCATAATTAACAAATAAAACCAAGCTATATTCCATAAAGATAGTAATGGAATGAAAATTTGAAAAGAACGATGCAATGTTTTGTGACGAAAAACCCTCATACCCATTAAAATTCCAATTGCTGCTCCAAAAAAAGACCATAGTAAGAACAGTGCTTCAGGAACACGCCACCTACCATTTTTGGCATTTCTTTTGTCATACCCAAAAACAATAAAGGCAAGTAAATTAAAAAGAGTGGTTGAAATTAAAAAATATTCTATCCTTTTTAAAAAAAGTGATGAAACCAAAGCAATAATATATATCGCCGAAATAATCCATTTCCATTGAACATTCGTACGCAAATTAATCTCTCCCATGTTTAGAATTGAACTGATAAAAATATTAAACTTGTACATATAATTTTTAAACGTTTTTAACTCTTTTTTCAATCATTTTATGTTATTATATTTCGTATAGCGAAAGATTGATTGGGGTGTATAGAAAACGATGAGAAACTTTTTAGCCTTGAGGGATTTTTTTTATGAGCATAAGTGGCGATATATTATTGGGGTATTATGGCTACTTAGTGTTGATGCCCTCCAACTTATATTACCAAAAATATTAGGGAGCTTTACAGATGATGTTAAAAATGGGGTCTTAACTTCTAACAAAATGCTATCCTATGGTGGGTTAATCATCCTCATCTCTTTTTTTATGTTTCTTTTCCGTTTTTTATGGAGAATGTATGTAATGGGCACTGCTCGTTATCTAGAATATAAATTACGTAGTGATCTTTTTACACACTTCCAGAGGTTATCAACCAACTATTTTAATCACCATAAAACTGGGGACCTCATGGCCCATGCAACCAATGATATTAATACTGTACGAATGTCTGCAGGTCCAGGAGTTATTATGATATTTGACACCATCATCTTATTAAGTGCTACGATTTTTATGATGGTTCAAACGATTTCCTTTAAGTTAACCGTTATTGCTCTTTTGCCATTACCGTTTATGGCATTTATTACAAGTCGTTTTGGTAAAATAATTCATCACCGCTTTAGAAACGCTCAAGAATCATTTTCCAAGTTAACAGAAAAGGTACAAGAAAATTTTTCAGGAATTCGAGTGGTTAAATCCTTTGTTCAAGAAGAGGAAGAGGTTGGAAAATTTACAAAGGCAAATCAAGACTATGTAGAAAAAAATATGCAGTTAGTGAGTATTCAAGCCATCTTTCATCCAATTGTCCAATTTATCTCTGGATTAAGCTTACTCGTAGTTTTGGCTTATGGTGGCTTATTGGTTATTAATCGAGAAATTACATTAGGAGATTTTGTGGCATTTAATAGTTATCTTGGTTTATTAACTTGGCCAATTATGGCCATTGGTCAGGTGATTAATATTCTTCAAAGAGGTGCAGCTTCCATGGCTCGCCTAAATGAAATATTTCAAACAAAACCAGACATTGCTGATAACCCGCTAATTGTCAATCCAGAGTTAACCTCCATTGATGGAGAAATTACTATTAGTCAATTATCTTTTAAATATCCTAATGCAGAGCAATCTGTTTTAACCAATATTAATTTACACATCCCTAAAGGAAAGTCCTTAGCGATTGTTGGAAAAACAGGTAGTGGCAAAACAACGCTCGTAAATTTATTAACTCGTCTTTTTGATGTCAATACAGGAACCATTCAGATTGATGGGCATGATATTAAAGAATATCCATTAGAGGTTTTGCGTCAAAATATTGGCTATGTTCCACAGGAAAACTTCTTGTTTTCCACTACAATTAAAGAAAACATTGGCTTTGGTATAGATACTTATACAGATAAAGAGATTGAAACTGCAGCAGAAAATGCGCAAATTTTAGATAATATTAAGGATTTTCCTCAACAATTTGAAACAATGGTTGGAGAACGTGGGGTTTCGTTATCAGGTGGGCAAAAACAACGTGTATCAATCGCAAGAGCATTAATCAAGAATCCTAGTATTTTAATTCTTGATGATAGCCTATCTGCAGTCGATACCAAAACAGAAGAAGCCATCTTACAAAAGCTTAAGGGAATCATGAAAAATAGAACTAGTATTATTATTGCTCATCGCATTTCTACGATAAAAGAAGCAGATGAAATTATTGTATTAGATGAAGGAAATATTATAGAAAAAGGAACACACGATCAATTACTTTCTCTAAAAGGAACCTATTATGAGCTTCATCAAAAACAACTTTTAGAAGAAATGATTGCAAATGGCTGAGGATGGTGAGAAGAGATGGCAGTGGATTATCATGAGGAAGAAGCACTTGGGAAGGCCTACGACAGTAGGTTATTAAAGAGATTACTAAGCTATGCAAAGCCCTTTAAATGGCATATTGTTATATCTATATTTTTGCTGATGGCCATTACGGTGATGGAGCTAGCACAGCCTTATTTAATTAAAGTGGCGATTGATGAACATATTAACGGTATTCACGAACCAATGGTAGCTTATAAAGAAAGCTCTGCAACTAGTGAGGGAGTTCTGTTTAATAATCAAATCTTTATTCGTCAAAATAAATTAACTTCAGAAGAGATAAAAGGTAATTCTATATATCAAANNAAAAAATAACCAATTTTATCTGATTGAAGGATCTATTCCTAAAAACGAAAACTTCAACGTCCAATACAATACCAATGATTCCATATTCGTAATGTATGATAATCAAAAATTCACAGGCATCACACTAACAGATGAAGAGCTTCAACTTTTCAGAAAAGAGGATATTTCCTCGTTGATTACCATCGGTCTATTCTTTTTTGGTCTATTACTTGCTGGATTCATTTTAAACTATATCCAAATCTATCTTTTGCAATATACTGGGCAAAAAATTATCTTTTCGATTCGACAAGAAGTTTTTTCCCATGTCCAAAGTCTACCATTGTCCTTTTTCGATAAAAATCCTGTAGGTAGATTATTAACAAGGGTAACCAATGACTCTGAAGCATTAAATGATATGTATACCAATGTCTTAATTAATCTGTTTAAAGATATTTTTATCTTAATTGGTATTGTGGTTGTGATGCTCAATCTAAATGTTCAATTAGCATTAATTAGCTTTGTTTCACTCCCTTTAATCATTGGAACCTCGCTAATCTATAAAAAGCTGGCTAGAGATGCCTTTCGAATTGTAAGAACGAAGCTAGCTAGAATCAATGCCACATTAAATGAGAATATTTCTGGTATGAGAATTGTTCATATCTTTAAACGAGAAAAACAACAATTCAGCCAATTTGATGAAATTAATCGATCTCATTATGATTCTAGTATGAAGGAATTGAAGACGGCTGCCATTTTTAGACCGTCGATGGATTTAATTTACTCTATTTCACTTGCTTTGTTAATCTGGTTTGGTGGAAGAGGGGTAATATCTGGTCTTTTTGAGTTTGGGGTATTATATGCGTTTATTGATTACACACGCAGATTTTTTCAACCTATTAATGATTTAACTGAAAAATATACGATTATGCAATCTGCGATGGCATCATCAGAAAGAATTTTTCAGCTACTTGATCAAAAGGATACCATTCCAAATCCCGCTCAACCAGTAGCTGTTGAATCTGTAATTGGGAAAATTGAATTTGATCACGTTTGGTTTGCTTATCAGAATGAGGAATGGATTCTTAAAGATATTAGCTTTACCATTGAACCTGGTGAAATGGTTGCTTTTGTTGGAGCTACAGGAGCAGGAAAAAGCTCAATTATTAGCCTTCTTGGTCGTTTTTACGATATTCAAAAGGGAACAATTCGAATTGATGGTGTTGATATTAAAACAATGGATAAATACCAGCTTCGAAAAAACATTGGGATTGTCCTTCAAGATGTTTTCTTATTTGCTGGTGATATAAAATCAAATATTCGCTTGAACAATATGAAGATTAATGATGAGGAGATTCAACAGGTAGCACGCTATGTGAATGCAGACCACTTTATTGAAAAGCTTCCTGACCAATACAATGAAGAGGTAAAGGAACGTGGATCTACACTTTCACAAGGACAAAAACAGTTACTGGCTTTTGCTAGAACATTGGCTTTTGATCCTTCAATTTTAATTTTAGATGAAGCAACTGCCAATATTGATACAGAGACAGAACTGTTAATCCAAGATGCTTTAACTAAACTTACTCAAGGAAGAACAACGATTATTGTAGCGCATCGTTTATCTACAATTCAGCATGCAGATAAAATTATTGTCTTGCATAAGGGCCAAATTCGAGAAATAGGTACCCATCAGCAGCTGTTAAGTAATGGTGGATTATACTATAAGCTATATCAATTACAATACAAAGACAACTTTCAGCATAGCAATAATGAATCATCATCTTCAATAAAGGCCTCATCCTAAGATAATCACAAACAATAAATAAATCCCCTAAATATAGGGGATTTATTTATTACTACTAAATTCAGTGAGATAATTTCCGCCAAAGATTGTGAACATTAATATTACGGTTTAAATTTCTCGATGGACAAAAATGACATGAATAATTCCAAAAACCAATAAAAAAATACTATTCCAAATAAAAAAATGAAAAGATTAACTCTTTTCTCCCTATCTCCATATTTTTGATATAAATTAAAAAATGAATAATAGCTTAGAAACACTATCAAAGATGTAATTATATAAAAAATAGGGCCACTAACGTATTTCCTTAAAATGTATGCATTTATATCATTTATCACTATGGAAATTATTAAAATATAAAAAAATGACATTTTTACATACTTCAAATATTCCCCTTCTTTCAATCAGGGTCAGCAATAGGCCGACCCTTTTATTTATCTGTTGAGTAATTACACCTAAAAATTGTCTTAATAGTTGTTTTACGACTAAGTAAATTTTGAAATAAAATAACTAATAATAATTAAATAAGTACCAACACCAATCATTACTCCCATAAAACTCATTGATCGTTCATAAGTTACCTTATCCTCCTCTGCTCGTTGCTGACCGGAGGTGGACATTGTTTTAGAATACTGATATGCCATATCCTGTCGTAGTCCAAAATTCCCCATCAGACTAAATGCACCTAGAAAGATATAGCCAAAGGCAGCATAAAAGAGAAATGTACTAAAAGTACTCCATTGATATCCCATAAAAAAGGTGAATAAAGCAATAATAGCAATAGTAGTTATTCCAATCCAATTAATATGAAATATATATCGTAGAATTAATTTTTTTAATCCTTCCATACCTACTCCCCCTATTCTAATCACTCTATTTTTTCATTATAAATTTAAATATTGGATGACGAGCTCTTTATTCTAATTGATCATCTCTTATTTCTTCAATTACCTCTATTATCTTTTCTCTAAACTGCTCGGTAGTATATAGATCTCCCCATCCTTTATGTAATTGAAATAATCCTTGATATGCAGAATCATGATAAGATCGTACAAAATATGGTATCTGTTGTTCCCTTAAAATATCTTCAATAATCTGTGCTTCAATAATATTATCTAAAGTACCAACCTTTACATATTCCATAATAACTCACGACCCTTTCTAATCATCTGTTTTTATAATCATTTCAACGAATGTTTCTATTCTCCTCTTGGCCAATTCCATATTTATTTTATCTTGATAGTTTTACATATTTATCGGTTATTCATTATAGTGGTACATTAAAAATTATGTGAAAAGATACTAAACATGCACACCTTGTTTATATTATCTCTATTTAATTCTGCATATCTTTATTTTTTCCAATATACCAAATCCCCAATCACATCTTTCGAATTTTTATGGGGTAATAGGGATAGGGTTATATCTATTCCCATAACTCTGGATATATTGGTCAATGAATAAAACGACTAAGACCATCAAAATTCCAAGGATGACTAGATATTTGAATACTTTCTTTAATTTCATAATAAATATCCTTTCTTTTTTCTCCTTAAACCAACCAATTGGGGATGATCTTCTAAGACCTAAGAATGAGTTAAAAACAACCGATAGTCCGTTTTGGAGAACTTTGATTTTGGATATGATGTAACTAAGAAAAAGAAATCATAAGGAGCGTGGAATACATGTTATTTCATATTTTTAATACAAGAATAGAAATTAGAAAGCAAAATAAAGGGGAATACCTTGAAAAACTATTAATGCTACAAATAGCGGAAAAAGAATATCTAAACAATAGATACGATTATTTAAGCTATCGTCTTTACCAGTAATGAAATAAAGCTTAGAGGTCATTTACTTTGATCTCTAAGCTGTTTTTTTTAATCAAACTATCCCATTGGTGAACTACATCGCCATTGAAAATGGCGAGCTTCCAGTTCTACGCTGCGAACTGTTGTCCATTGAACGTATACACTGTTGGCGTGTCCAACACCACTACTGATTGAGCTTTTCGCTCTTTCAGATACTTTTTGCTGATATTGATTGCTCCATTTACATCGGCATTGATAACTGTTTTACAATCTCTGCAAACATACAGACCTCTATGTGTTCGGTTTCCTTTGATAGCGTGTTCTTTGGATGGATGAGGTTTGCACACAGAACATGTTTGAGATGTGTATTCTTCTGTTATGGTAACTACAGAAATCCCTTGTTCTTCCGCTTTGTAAGTAATCATTTGGATAATCTTTTTGAAAGGAAGGTTATGGAATTTTTGATTCGTTTTCTTCCCAAGATTTTTTTCTTTCCGAATCCCTGATATATCTCCAATAACAATTGTTTCAACACCTTGCTTTACGGCTATATCCACCACTGTCTTCGTCATGCAATGCAAAATATGAAAGGTTTGGTTTTTCTTTTTCTTGTAAAGTTGAATAGTTCTCTTCGATTTTTTCGGGTACTTGATTCCTTTTACTGACTGTTGACCGTCAGAGATAGCTTGATAGTGTGCTATCTTCTTATGAAAGTATCGTTCAACAGACAACCATTGTCGCCCTGAAATGATATGAGATTGACCCTGATAGTCATAACAAGTTAAAGCATTTGCTATCCCTATATCCATCGTCATAAATTTTGTACTATTCTTTTTGGTTGGTGTATCTTTATATTCTTGTGCCAGTATGATTTTATATTCTCCATTAGCTACTGGCTTTACTTCAACTGTTTTTACAATACCTATTTTAATGTGTTCAGGTATAGGAATATAAACAAACTTCGTTTGAATCCCGTATTTTTCACGAAGATGAGCTTTTTGTTTTGCTGAAATAGATAGCCTTATTCTATTTCCTTCGATTCGAAAACCATGATTCAGAAACTTTACATTGAAATTCTTTTGTTTGAACTCTGGAGGTTTTGGATGTTCGATTCCACCGGTCTTTTTTAATTCAAAAAAAGATTCCCATGCTTCATGAAGCACTTTTAGGACTTCCTGTGCTGTTTGAGAGGGAAGGTTCTTATACCAAAAATGTTCTTTTAACTTCTTTTTCTGTTCGTACCAATTTGGAAAGGCTGCATTACTATCCTTTGTCCAGTTTCTTTTTTCATAGTTACCTACATTCCACAATTTTCTTGCGGCATATCCTAACTGAGATAGAATTATATTTGTTTTGTTATTTGGTTTAAATACAAAATAAGAAGCGCGTATCATATTATTCACCACCTTTCGATTCATTTTCAATATATTTTTTGATGACCTCCTCACTCATTGAACCCACTGTTTCAAGATAAAAACTATTATTCCATAAATGTCCTTTCCATAAATTTTTGTTTGATTTCAGGGAATTTTAAAAATAATTTCCTTCCTGATATTTCTTTTAACATTTTGACAATGTAGGAAGGGGCTACTTTGGGATGTGACGATGCAAATACATGAATATGATCTTGTTCACCTACTTCCATCATCACAACTTCAAATCCTTTTTCCTTTGCAATTTCTTGAAAAAGTTCTTTTAAATATTGTTCAATTTCCCTCGTTAATATCTTTCTTCGATATTTCACAGACCATACAATGTGATAGTTTACGTTATACACACAAGTTCTTGCATGTTTAAGATTCGCTTTATTTTCCATACATATAGTATGAAATAAATTCAGAAAATAATCAATAATACAAAAACTTTTAACAATACATATAGTCATTTAGATGATGCAAAGAAGGCGATCATTCATCTCCCCATTGAAATGCGGTGGATTCTGACCGCTTTATCCTAAGAATTCACTACGTGTAATTCCCATGACGATATCATCAAAATATTTTCCATCGCGGAAAATTTCCTGCCTCAAAATCCCCTCTTGAATAAACCCGCATTTTTCATAGCTTTTAATTGCTCTTTGATTATAGGAAAAAACATGTAGTCTAATTTTATTAATATTCATCTGTTCAAAAATAAAGCGAATTAATACTTTCATAGCATCTGTACCATAGCCTTTACCCCAGTAGTTCTGGTCCCCAATCATAATACCCACAACAGCAACACTATTTTTCCAATCTAAGCTATTAATGCCGCAGCCACCAATATACTTCTGGTCCTCTAGGGTTTCAATTGCAAAGCTGTAGCCCGCTTCTTTCGTTACGGAAATACCTTCAATCCAACGTTGTTCATCCTCAAAGGTTACTAGAAATGGAATACCAGGATGAAGTAATCTTTTGACCTCTGGATCGTTAATGTATAGCTGTGCCTGTTTTGCATCTTCTTTTCGGTATTCTCTAAGTCGAACCTTTTCTCCGGTATACATCTTTCTTCCCTCCACCACTTTATTAAAATCATTTTTTATATTCTATCAGATTATTCTTATTTGTATATATTTTTTAAGGAAATAACCATTTTTTATTTATTATTAAAAGATATTATAGGAAAGAGTTGACCTTTAAAATCATCTATGGCTATAATTTGCATGTACATCAATTCAAAAAGGGGAATGACATTGAATTCTGTTACACTTTTTTCCATAGCTTTAGGGGTATCGATGGATGCATTTGCAGTAGCTGTTACGAGTGGAATCATCATTAACAAGGTTAAATTGAAAAATGCTTTAAAAATCGGCTTTTTCTTTGGTTTTTTTCAAGCCTTGATGCCATTAATCGGTTGGGGAGCAGGTATTGGCTTTCATCATTATATTGAAAAGTTTGATCATTGGATTGCTTTTATACTTTTAGTGATTATTGGTGGTAAAATGATCTATGAATCTTTCAAAGGTGATGAAGGTGAAGAAGATAAAAATAAGAATCCACTACAATTAAAGGTTCTTCTTTTCTTGGCCGTAGCCACTAGTATTGATGCTTTAGCAGTAGGGATTAGTTTTGCTTTTCTGGAGATTCCTATTTTTTCCTCTATTATTATCATTGGAATGGTTACCTTTATTTTCTCTTTCCTTGGAGTTTTAATTGGAAAGAGCAGTGGTCAATTCCTAAGAGGGAAAGCGGAAATCGTTGGTGGAGTCGTGCTAACCTTCATTGGCGTAAAGATTTTGTTCGATCATTTAAACATTTCAATTCCTACTATATTTCAATAATATCAATAATTGATTTACATAGAAAAATGCATGGAGACTTAATTCCATGCATCTTTTTATTTTGTTTTTTCTTATTGGATCGAGAAATCACAGTCTAATAATTCCTCACTCTCAAAAAAATAAACGTAAGCTCCGTTAAAAACATCCTCTAAATAGACTTCAAATGCTGGGTTAATTTCTTTCCCTTTAATATAATAATTTTTATGATGTTTAATACCCATATAGATATATTTGATCTTTGGTCTACCGTGATATGAGTAATGATAGTATCCTTTCAGCTTTAAATTATCAGACTTAGAAACAGTTTCTGTTTTATACTGTAATCCATCTATGAATGCAGTTGTTTCACCATTATCAATATTTAATGTATAAATAGATTTCAACGAGTAGGCACGTGCATTAATAGGTAAAAAAGGATATAATATATTTTCATTTCTAGGTTCTGTTTTAATAAATCCAAATTCATTTCCTTTTTTGTAAATAAAAAAAGTATTACCAAATCCATCCCCATAGTTCTCTACATCAACTTCATAAAGAATCTCCAACTTGTCTAAATGATGAGTAAACAAAAAATACTCCTTTGGGAAAAAATATATAATTAATAAATATAGGAAATAGATTGCAAAAGCAACATAAGTTATCTTTTTAACGATGCTTTTGAACTTCTTCATTTGAACCTCCTAATAAAACCGACTTTTCCACGTTCATTTTGAATAGATTGTGCTTTTTGCTTTCTTCTCCTGTACTAATGTCGTAGCGGATAGCACCAATATACCACCAATCAACTGCCAAGCAGTAAGCATGTCACCAAAATAAAAGATTCCTACAATCATTGCAACCACTGGTTCAATATTGGCCATTATTGCAGCCTTACTTGTCTCCACCTTGGCTAAGCCAACTGTATAGAGTATGTAGGCTAATGCAGATGGAAATAATCCTAGACCAATACTTAAAAACATAACTTCATTTTGATAGAAAACTTCTTTCATTCCCCACAGACCACTAAAAGGGATTAACCCAGCACTGGCGACCAAAAAGGTATAGGTGGTTATGGTAGTCGAAGAATATTTATTGCTTGCTAATTTACCAAATATACTATATAACGCATAGCCTAACCCTGATCCTAGTCCGATTAATAAACCATACCAAGAAATCGCAATATCTAATGAAGGTAATAGGCCTACAACCAGTGAACTACCCATTAGCATAATCATAATAGCGATAACTTTTTTCAAGGATAAATACTCTTTAAAAACAAACCGGGAGATAATAGCTACAAAGGCTGGGCTTGTGTACAAAAGAACTACCGCTAACGATAACGATATTTCTTGGATTGCAGTAAAATACGCCCAATTAAAAAACACGATGCTTAATAACCCGGTTGCTAGAAAATATTTTATATCCTTTGCTTTTATTTTTAATAGCTTTCGATCCTTGATTAAGACATAAATAACTAATAGAATTCCCGCACTAATAGCCCTAATAGTTACAATTTGAATTGGACTAAAACCATAGGCACGCAACCCCTGAACAAAAATAGCAATTAACCCCCATAACGCGGCACTAATCGCAATCAATAGATAAGGCCAGTTTTTTTTCAATCTTGTCCCCTCATTTCTTTATCCCAAACCAAAATAATTCTACTATTGGTTTACTCTTAAATGTTAAAAGATAAAATAGAAAAATAACACAAAGCTTAAAACAAATAGAATTGTACTTTTTAGTAGTTGTTGATAAGCTAACTTAAAATTTTGATTTTTATCCCTTTCTAAATCCAACATAATTTCATCAACCAGCCCTGCGCAATCAAGATCTTTATATTCTTTAATACAATCAAGCTTGGCATGGTTCTTAGACCCTTTTATTTCAAAGGTTAAATTTTCAAAAGGAAGGTAATATTGATTTTCTGCTTCGAGACGATACTCAATCTTTTTTTGTTCCAATATCTTCGTCATTCGTAGTGCGATTTCTTCCTTACCTATGTTATATACTTCAATCATTGTTTTTTCTCCGAGCAATGCTTTTAACCGAAAAACGATATAAATTAATCCTGTGGTAATAACCGAAAAAGAATCCTTCTCTTTCATGCCAAAATAAATGACGATGAGTGCATATATTGCTAAAAAAATATATTCATTTCTTCGATTAGCTTTTAAATTTGTAATATAAAGTTCTCCACGCAGAAAAATGAATAGATCTCGTATCGAATAATAAGCAGTTATTCCCGCCAAAAAAATCATTACTGATTTTTCTATTTTTACTCCCTCCTTTATAGTCTTCAAATTTTAGATATCTTTTTTAATTTTACCAAATAATAACACTTTTGAAAGGAACTATTTGAATAAAAATTAATTTTCAGAATTTACAGATTTTAATGATATAATATATATAATTGAATCACTATTCATTTGGGAGGGAAGGAAATGTTTCATCATATATGGAAGCCGCTAACGATTGGTCAATTAACTTTACCTAATCGGATTATTATGGGATCAATGCACTTAGGAGTCGAAGGAAGCGAAAACGGGATAGAAAAAATGATTGCCTTTTATCAAGAAAGAGCCAAGGGTGGTGTAGGTTTAATCATTACTGGTGGAATTGCCGTGAATAAAGAGGGTGCTGGTGGCAAGGACTTTTTAATTCTTGATAGTGATGATATGATCACACATCTCACTCCTTTACCTAAAGCGGTACATGATAAAGGAGGTAGGATCGCAGCGCAGCTTTTTCATGCAGGTAGATATGCTGATAAGCAAGGTACTGGTCTAGATCCAGTTGCTCCTTCACCGTTACAAGCAAGAATCAATGTAACACCTCCTAGAGAGCTTTCAGAGGAAGAGATAATGGATACGATTGAACACTTTGCAAAAGCAGCCCTGAGAGCCAAACAAGCTGGATTTGATGCAGTTGAGATTATGGGTTCAGAAGGCTATTTGATTAATCAATTTCTCTCTCCTATCACCAATAAAAGAACAGACCAATGGGGTGGAAGCTTCGAAAATAGAGCGCGTTTTGGCACTTTGATTGCAAGTAAAGTTCGTGAAGTGGTTGGGGAAAGTTTCCCTATAATTTTTCGAATGTCTGGCCTAGATTTAATGCCAAATAGCACCTCTTGGGAGGAAACCATTCAGTTTGCTAAAGGCTTAGAAGAAAATGGTATTGATGCCCTTAATATTGGCATTGGCTGGCATGAGTCATTAGTTCCCACCATTGCCATGTTTGTCCCTAGAGGAGCTTATGCTTGGGTAGCAGAGGAAATAAAGAAACACGTCAATCTTCCTGTTATCGTAAGTAATCGAATTAATACTTTGGATTTAGCAGAGCAAATTCTATTTGAAGGAAGTGCCGATCTTGTTTCGATGGCAAGACCATTTTTGGCTGATCCTTTCCTGTTAGAAAAAGCAAGCTTAAATAAAATAGAGGAAATTAAAACCTGTGTTGGTTGTAATCAAGCTTGTCTTGATCACATTTTCAGTGGGATCCCTGTTTCCTGTGTCGTCAATCCTAAGGCTGGTCGAGAGTGGATGTCCGATTGGACTGATTCTGCTACTAAATTAATAGATAAAAAGAAAATTGCCATTGTAGGAGCGGGTCCAGCAGGTTTAGAGGCTGCAAGAGTTCTAGCAAATAAAGGGCATGAAATTGTTCTTTTTGAGCAAGAGCAAGCTATTGGTGGACAATTACGCATTGCTAAAATGATTCCTGGGAAAAAGGAATGGAATGAGACAATTACTTATTATGAAAACCAAATGAAAAAAGATAATATTCAGCTCAATCTTGGGAAAAAGGTGACTGCATCAGAATTAATTGATAAAAACATTAACCATGTAATACTCGCTACCGGTAGCAAAATGCAACGTCCAGAAATTAAAGGCATAGACTACCCCCATGTTTATAGTTATTCTGATATCTTCCAAAGAAAGGCAAGCTTAGGCCAAAATATAGTCATTATTGGTGCTGGTGGAATTGCAGTTGATCTTACTCATTTTTTACTTGAGAGTGAAATGATGGCCGATGCTGCAAAATATTTAATGGAATATCAAATAATGGATAGTAAAAAAGCAAACGAGCTTACATATAAAAAACGAAATATCACCATGATGAGAAGAAAAGGAAAAATCGGCTCAGGAATCGGCATTACGACTCGTTGGGCAGTCATCAGTCGTTTAAAAGAGTTAGGTGTCAATATGCTAACAGGAGTAGAATATCAGGAAATTACAGATAAGGAAGTCATTATCTTGTATAAAGGAAAGGAACAACGAATCCCAGCAGATACTGTCATTTTAGCAACCGGACAAGAATCAAATAATTCATTATTACAAGAACTAAAGAAGCTTAAACCAGAGCTTCCAGTGTCTGTTATCGGCGGTGCTAATGTTGCAAGTGACTTAGATGCCAAAAGAGCTATTTATGAAGGGGCTAAAATTGGAAGAGAAATATAACATTAAAATAGACTATCTTTAGTTGAACTATCCAAACCAAGTTCTCTAAGAGATAGTCTATTTTTATTGATTTTAACAGCTATTGTGAAATATGAAGTGAATTTACAAAGTCTGGATTATAAATAACCTTCTGTTCAAATCCATTATCCTCTTTATTATAAATATAGTCGGTAATCACCATCTCTGCGGACCCAGTACGTATAGCTAGCAAATGAAAGATATTCTGCTCTCCTTCGGTAAAGACCCGATATTTTATAGTCCCTAATTGAACATATCCCTCAAAAAGTACATACACATGATCTTTTTCCTTCACGATCAATAACCAATTTTGTCCATCGTCCCACATCATTTCACCATTAGAGTTTCTCATTGCCGAAGTATACATTTCAATAACGTCTTCAAGTCCATCCTTATTGACATCAACAGAATAACTATCTAGTAATGTTAAATTTTCTGTAGAGATCTTTTTATCTGAAGCAAAGATCATCGTTTTTTTCTGATTATCGACCTTATTTTCTTCGGATTCTTTGTTCTCTTCTGTTTTTTCACTACTGGATGTTGTTATTGTTTTGATTTCGTTTGTTTGGATATTGTTATTCTCAAAAAGTAAGATTATCCCAACGATGATCAAACTAATAAAAAGTAGGCTAAACCAAATTTTTCTCATTCATTAATCTCTCCCATCTTCGAATTCATTACTTGCTCTTGATTCTTCAATTTTAATGTCTTTAAAGTCAAAAGATGTTTCGTCACACCGATAGCAATAATCAGGAGTAAAATTTTAACCAATATGATCTCAATCAGAAATATAGCAGCGTAACCAATTGAGATCCATAATAAGCTAATACTTACTAATTTGGTTTTTAACGTAATTCCATTTCCTTCATAATAACTTTTTATGTAACTCCCCAACCATTTATTATTGATCAGCCATTGATAGAGTTTGTTAGATGAACGAAGATAGCAAGCTGCTCCAAGAAGAAGAAAAGGAGTCGTTGGTAGTAAAGGTAAAAAAATCCCTAGAACACCTAATCCAATGGCTACAGAGCCACAAATAATGAACATTAGCTTTTTAACTTGCCCCACGAATCGTCACCTACTCAATTTTATAGTCTACGCTTTACTCTTAGTATATAACAATTACTTCCATCGATAAACGAAAGACAAAAAAAATTAAAGGTTGCTGACATATTCGCATGTCAACAACCTTACCCTGCACTTCACTTAGTAATAAATTATTTGAATTACAATCAATAATGCATACAACTACGAGTAACATTTTAATTATGTTAATCATTTCAGTTATTTTTGGTGTAATATATAATAGTGTACTCACCTATATTGGATATGGTCTAGTGAAAACGCACAATATAAATTAAACAATTCAACAAAGGAGTAGAATTTGATGGCTTGGGTTTACTTATTTATCGCGGGTATATTTGAGGTAGTATGGGCAATCGGATTAAAATATACACAAGGGTTTACTCGACTACTTCCAACGATTATTACTGTAATTGGTATGGTAATTAGCTTTTATTTTCTTTCACTAGCGACGAAAACATTACCTATTGGAACAGGGTATGCGGTATGGACTGGGATTGGAGCTGTTGGGTCCGTGGTCTTAGGCATTATATTATTTAATGAGCCATATAATTTATTCCGTGTTCTCTTTTTAATTTTTATTATTATCGGTATTCTTGGGCTTAAATTTACTGCTTAACAAAGAGAAAAGACTTGGAGTTTACCAAGTCTTATTTTTATTGAACTATTTTTTCAATTGTCTCATGAATTTTCTCTTTCCATTCCCCTTCATAATTTGCTTCACTATATAATATCTCATCCATGAGATGTTGAATTTCTTGTTGAATTCCTCTATCATGAATTCCATCTGATTGATTATAGTATCCAATCATCAGCAATTGGGATAACTCCGATTCTTTATCCAAATAAATAACTTCTTTTTGTTTAGATTGGCCATGAACCTTAATTTTAGTGATGACCGTACTTTTTACTTGCTCCAATAGCTCGTTTCGATCACATTTATTACAAGTAAATACAGGTGCATTTTTAATCTCTAAATTTTTTTCAAACTTCAATGTTCGAATGGTAACCTCCATTTCATTACCACATCTACAGATTTTTGTCATATGTAAAAAACTCCCCTCATATGTACCGATCAATACATTCTCTATTCTATTGTATAAAAAAAATATAGCTTTGTATTTAGTAACATCTTGGTATTTTGGGAAACCATTGTTATTGTTGGTTTTTCCTTCTTTGAATGTAAATATAATAAACAATCATAGCTAGCGATGCTCCAATAGTGTCATTCATAATATCGAGCATATCTGGTGCTCTACCAGGTACATACATTTGATGCCACTCATCAGTAAAGCCATAGATTACACTAAAAAGAATGGATAGAATCATACTTTTTTTAATTGGAAATTGATCTTTTAATGGATATAAAAAAGTTAAAGCGAGTACAAAATACGCTACTAGGTGTCCCCAATTTAAAGATGAAAAAAAGGGGAAAAGACTGGTTAATTCTTGGCCTGTTCTAGAGGACATATAAAAAATGCCAGCCATCACAATGATGGAGGGAATAAATTTTTTCAAGTAAAAACAACTCCTTCTTTTTTTACAATGAATTAGTGAATCAAGTAACCATTTGGGCTCCTAGGTCATAGACTATATGGAAAAATGCCCGTTTAGGAGGTTTCCATGATGAACGATATGTATAATATGCATCCATATGGCCAAACAGATTGGATGTCGATGAAGTTTAAAGATTTTAATCAATTTATAAAAAACCTTGAGCTTGCTATTACAGATGAAAGATCTGCGATAGTATTTTATACTGAATTATACAAAATTGCACCAACTGAAATGGCTAAGTATGCAGTAAAAACTGCATTAGAAGATGAAATAATACATGACAAAAAACTAACCAAACTTTATAAATATCTTACAGGCTCCAAACCTAATATTAAGCTAGAAACAGTAACATTCAATCATTTTTATGAGGGTTTACAAAAGGCCTTTATAGATGAAGTGAAGGCATTCGACTTTTATAAAGAAATGTATCTCTCTGTCTTCTGCCCAACCATTCGTGATTTATTATATTCTATACAGCATGATGAAATAGAGCACGCTACCCTCTTTAATTGGGTGCATACCGAAATTATAAAGTAAATTAGAAAAACTTGGCTTGTCGCCAGTCTATAGCGAAAGCCTTAGTTTTTCTGATACTTTATTCCATTAAAAAAAATTTAAACTTACTTAAAGTAAAATAAACCCCATGGTTTGATTATACCATTGGGGTTTTGTTTTTTATATCTCATTGATTAAATGGTTGGTGCTAATTCAATGGCTTGTCGAATCGCTTCCTTTAGACTCATTTCATCAGCAATTCCTTTTCCAGCAATATCAAAGGCAGTTCCATGATCAACACTTGTACGAATAATCGGCAATCCAACAGTAATATTTACTCCTGCTTCTAAGCCTAAAACCTTTACAGGGCCATGGCCTTGGTCATGGTATTGCGCTAAAACAATATCAAAATCACCACGAGTAGCACGGAAAAATACTGTATCAGCAGGCAATGGGCCATACACATCCATTCCTTCTCCCTTTGCCTTTTCTATTGCAGGGACTAGCTTTTCTTCTTCTTCTCCATAACCAAACAAACCATTTTCACCAGCATGTGGATTAATACCACAAACAGCAATTTTTGGGTGTTTATAACCAGCCTTTTTAAGGGTGTCATTGGCAAGCTTAATAACTGTGTACACTCTTTCTTTATTTATTTTCTTTACCGCATCAATGATTCCGATATGGGTAGTAACATGAATCACCTTTAATTTAGGTGCCGAAAGCATCATCGCATAATCTTGAGTATCTGTAAGCTGTGCTAAAATCTCTGTATGTCCAGGATAAATATGCCCACCCATATGAAGTGCCTCTTTATTTAAAGGAGCAGTCACAACTCCTGCAATTTTTTTCTCATTCGCTAGCTCAATTGCTTTTTCAAGATAACGAAATGCTGCGTTTCCTGCTTCCGCTGATAATCGACCAAAGGGCAGGTTCTCTGGTAATAAATCTAGATCAATCACATCAATCGTTCCAGCCTCAAATTTTGCTTCTTTGACATCATTAATGATATGAATCTCTTGATGACCATCTACAATCTTCTTTACCTGTTCTAAACGCTTTGCGTCTCCAATAACAAATGGACGACAAGTATCATAAAGTTTTTCATCCTTTAAAGCTTTTACAACGATTTCTGGTCCAACACCCGCTCCATCTCCCATTGTAATTGCCAAAATTGGTTTTATACTCATCCTATTCATCTCCCTTTAATAGCTTGACTGATTTATACAACGCTTCCTCAGACCCGAATGCACCTGCTTTTGTAACTGCAGGAATTTGCTTTTCGCCAACTAATAGTCCTAGAGGGATACCTGTTTCCACTTCTTTGATGAGCTCCATTCCAGAAACACCAATTTGTTCACTTACCGCCTTTGCTGTATCTCCACCTGTTAAGACTAATCCAGCTACTGCATTCTCACCTAAGATTGTTGAAACGATTTCACCTAATGTTTGAGCGATATAATTACTTACTTCTGTACTTGTAAATCCAATTTTCGCTCCATTTTCCATCGCACCAGCTATTTGTTCTTTTGAGGTACCAACATGAAGAACTACATTTATTCCTTTGTTTAGTTCTTCGCTTATTTTCGCAGCGCATTTATCCATCTCTACTTTTCTAGTTTCCTGATTAAATAAAATTGTTGGATTCATCTCCACTGCTGAAATGTCATCCTGTTTTTTCATATATTCAATTTGACCTTTTGTTACTTGAGAAAGACTACCCGCTACAACTAACACAGGCTCCTCTTTTCTTTCCAATTTATTATCGTTTATTGATTCTTTCGTTACGCCTAAGACTGATACTAAATGATTAGCAAGTCCTGCTGAACCAACCCATAGAACATCGTATTTCGTTGCTAAAATTCCCTCAACGAGCATTTGTAAATGTTCTTCTTCTAAAGCATCTGCTACAACCAATTGAATACCCTCAGCTTTAAATTGCTGCAACATATTTTCAATATGATTTTCCCCTTGCAATATATCGGAAATTGTGAGGGTAGCTGATTGACGATTATTTTGAAGATGAAGTAATTTTTCTATATTTGATTCAAGAACCGGAGTTTTTGGATCTCTAGAAATTTCAGTCTCGTGAATCAATTTTCCATTTAGATAATGTTCTCCGTTTTGAGTTGTTCTACCAATCGTTGGATAAGCAGGAGCTATAATTGCAAAATCCTTTGGGATTATTTCAAGAACTGCATCTACTTCTGCACCAATATTTCCTCTTAATGTAGAATCCACCTTTTTATATAAATGGTCAAAAGAAAATGCCTTTATCTTTTCGGCTGCACGTGTTACCCTTTGGTATGCTTCTTCCTTTTTTAATCCTCTACTATCTGTATCCACGACAACGACATCGGCATTCATTTTTTCTAAATTCATTGTTTCAATATTAAATAAAACTGAAGAAATTAAACCACGTCGGGCAAATTGAACACCACTATCACTTGAACCAGTTAGATCATCAGCAATAATAGCAAATTTCATTTTTTACACCTCATTTTTCTTTCTGCGTTTTTATAATGTGTTTTAAAAAGAAACATATATTTTATAAATCAATAAACTACATGTATATTTTATTAATAAACGTTACAAAATACAATAAATTGAATATAAAAAATCTCGAATTCAAAGACAAATAAAACTAAAAATGCAACTACTGTTGCATTTTTAAATAATAGATTGATTTATCCATTTTCTTGCAATCTAATTTTTCTCCATAATGTAGTTCGATTTATCCCTAATCTTTTCGCTGTTTTTGATTGGTTCATTTGTTCTTCAGTTAAAACGGCTAAAATAATTTCCTGTTCCAGCTCATCTAGAGTTTTATCTAATGATAATACAATTTTATTTTTTAAATGATCATTATCTATTCTATTATTCGTTTTTTCGATAATTTTATATCGATTCTTTAAAAATTCAATGTTTTTCTTCTCTATAAAATAACCACTTGTCTGAATTACAACCTCTTCGATTACTTTTTGAAGCTCATCAACATTCCCATTCCAAGGATAGCTTTTCAATTCCTCTAGCACATCCTCTTTTACACCAACAATTTGCTTGCCATATTTTGTATTAAGCTTCGCTAAAAATAATCGAATTAAATCTGACATATCCTCTAAGCGGTCTCTTAAAGAAGGTAAAACCAAAA
This sequence comes from Caryophanales bacterium UBA6259, assembly GCA_002441135.1. GTDB lineage: Bacteria > Bacillota > Bacilli > Tepidibacillales > Tepidibacillaceae > UBA6259. Next base: position 43,599 of record DJVJ01000027.1, read on the forward strand.
CAAAGGGTTCCATTTGATGATAAAAACTAGCGCTTAGTTTATCTTGTTGAATAAAATCATTAATGGAGATACTGCTAGTAAAAATCAATCGCAGATCGGCAAATTGATTTAAATAACTTACTATTTTTTTGTATATGGCAGTAGTACCACTCTCAATCCCCTCTATTAATAAAGTGCCACCCTGTGTAAGCTCAAAATAACCGGGGAACAAATTAGTTCCAAATAATTGTTCCTCTATTTCTTCTAAGCTTTGTTGGTAAAAGGATATTGCAGCAAACGGTCCATGATTAAAGAAACTTTCATTATGAATCGCTTCTGCTAACATTCTTTTTCCAGTTCCTTGCTCTCCTACAATCCAAATCGTATTTTTTAATATCGCGTAATTTTTCGCTCTTATTATAAGTTCCTGCATTTCTTCACTGATTTTTATAAATTGTCCGAAATTAGCTAATGGTTCACTAATTTGCGGTAGTTTCGATTGATTAAAACGGTATAGCATATTTTTAATATCTTCGTATTGGGTTAAATAATAAATCATCATTGATTCTCCCAATATTTGCTCTGCCTTTTTTTGCATAATAATAGAAGTTGGTATGATTTGCTCCAAAGCATTTAACGTCAAATTTTGGAGATTTGCTGTCGGAAACATTTTCCTGGAATTTTCATTAGCAAAACGGATTTGTTGATTCTGGTCGACCAATAAAATCCCACGGTCGTCTTGATTTAGAAGCTGCTCAAATAATTTGCCCTCTTCTTTTTTCTTTTCCAGCATTTCATAAACCTTATAAACTGAATCAAAGGCCTCATTTACAGATTCTTCACCAGAAGTTATTAATATCCCGTGGAGTCCTAAACGTTGAGCAGTTTCAATAGTAATTACATCTCCTAATACTACTTCTACCCCTTCTTCAATTGCTTGTTTTAAAACATTCTCTACTTTATTTTCATCCTCAATTATATAACGAGCAATATCCATATCTAATAACGTACAAACAGCAGTAGCACCTTCTACAATATTCCTAAATCCTATAATCCCAATTTTCCCTTTGTATTCTTTAATTAATGTAAGTGAACGCAGTATATCATAACCAGAAACAGAGACTTCTATAACCGGAATAGAAACATGCCTTCTGATCAAAGAAGCGGTACCACCGCGACTAATAATCATGTCATAGCCTTGCCGGAATGCCTTTTCAGCAATTTCTACCCCATCTTTTAAATCGCCTATCTCAACATCGATTTTAATATTCTTTTGTTCTTTAGCTATATGTAGAATAAGATCCCTTAATCCAGGATAAGGTGCTATTGCTTTTACCTCTATCATTAAGAACTGCTCCTTTTAGCTAACACTTCAAAATCTAGCATTAACTTTTATTTGCTAACTGTGTGTATTATTTTTCAACACACAAGCTTTATTTTAGCTCCATATTAGTGGAAAATCACCAAAAATTCAATATCATTGTCGAAATTTTCATTATAACTTGTCTTTAGAATGCTTAAAAATTTATTTAACATTTTTTTGGTGTTGTTTATTTAAACAATCCTTTAGAAAAAACTTGGCTTGTCGCCAAGTCTATAACAAAAAAGCCTGAGAGCCTTAGGTCTCAGACTTGCATCCATCAATTTATATTTATTTCATATCTTTAAAAATCGTTTCAACATCTTTTAAAGTAATTCCACCAAGAATCCGTTGGCGAATTATCCCTGATTGATCAATAAAGAGATTGGTTGGGTATCCTTGTACTCGATAAAGCTGAGTTACTTCACCATCTTGATCAAAAACAACTGGAAAAGGAAGGTTATTTTCTTGAACAAATAAGTAAGCATCTTCTACTTTCCTTTCCTCTTTGCTTACGTTGATACTCAAAATTATTATATTAGGGTCATTATTTTCCTGATAATATTGTGTTAATTCATTCATTTCAGCTTTACAATAACGGCACCATGAAGTCCAGAAATTTAACAGTATTTTTTTCCCTTGATAATCCTCTAATTGGATTTGTTTTTCGCTTTGATCCTTAAGAATAAAATTAGGCGCTTTATTCCATACATTCACACCTACTTCTATTTGCTCTTCATCATTTTTTGCTTGTTCCCCCTGCCCTTCTCCCTGTTTTATAGAATCATTTGGCGATAACTCCTTTTGATTCTGCATTTCCTCATTTATAACATTTGTAGTATCCTTATTATAGATAAATAAAAAGATGCTAGCACTAATAACAATCACAAAAAATAGCCATAAGAAGCGTTTCTTCATAATCACCCTCCAATTGATATTTATTAATCAGTTAGACATTGTATTGTTTAAAACCTGCTTTATACTGGTTTTTTCATACATTTGTCATAAATTTAAGGGAAGTGACATACATGCCATCATCTAGCCAATCAGTCGCAAAAAGTATACTATCTGATAAAAAACATCTCTTATATTATCATCGCTATCATTATCTATTAAGACCTAAGGTAATGCCAATTCTTCTTGATGTAGAGCAGGCATTTAATGAGATACCTCCACTATCATTAACTAAAGAAGAGTTTTATCAATGCTTAGGAATGTTTGAATCACTACTAAGAAAAATTGCTGGTTATAGCTTTTATTTAAGCATGGAAACTGTAAAAGAAGGTTTTAAGGATATTAATTTTCACTCTACCTATACCAATGATGAGCGTAAAGAAATAGTCGATTATATCTATCAGCAACATGAAAGTTTTTTTAATCATTCCATTGAACAAGTGTTTATTCTATCAATAGATTCATGTCATTTAAGTATGAAGAATTATTTTAGATCCTATTTATTAAGTGAATTTTCAGCATTAGCACAAACATTATTTAAAGACGTGTTTCAATATTACTTAATGAATGAAAACATCAATTTAAAAGGTGAATATTTACCAAATATATCTCTTTAGCCTGACATTTTTTTAACTTATATAGCACATAATAAGTTTAGTTTTATGGGACTAATATATTAGAACCATCACTAAAGGAGGCTACTTATTATGGCAGACAAACAAAAAAAGAATAAAAAAAATGGACCAAGCATGGAATCTAACGTAAATGAAAAACAACAGGAATGGCATAATGTAACAAGTGATGATGAAGAAGCATATGTAAATGAGATGAACAGCTTATATAAGGATTAACCTAACTTTTTCTATTCTATAAAGAAACGGCTCCTAATTTATGAATTAGAAGCCGTTTCTTTTTTCTTTCTCTTAATAAACATTCTTAAAACAACTGGGAATACAAAAAGTCCAGCTAGCGTCATTCCTAAGGAAAATAAAATATACAAAATCGCATCTGATCCTGTTCGCTGGAAGTTTAAAGGTACAGAAACCACACCATATAATAAAGCAATGGCTAGTCCTAAAACTACTCCATTATCTATCTCTTGATAATATCTTGTCCAACCCGTCCTTTTTATCCATAAGCCAATAATTCCTGCTGACAAAAAAATCGTTGGTAGAATAGAAAACATATGTATTAAATGAAAATAAACTAAGAGATACTCAAAAGAAAATAAAAGAGCTGAACCTGAAATGATAACTACGAAATAATCTATCCATTTTTTTTCTTTTTGTTGGTCCATAATTATCCCTCACCAATATATTTATCATTCATTTTTAAATGTAAAAAAAGAAAATAATCATCATAATCAATTGCAAGATACCTTTTGCAATACTACTACCAATCAAACCAATCAATGATGCTAATCCCATTTTAATTGCCTTCTCAAAATGAACACCCCTAAGTACTTCAATGAGTGTTACTAGCAAAAATGGTAAAACCACCATTCCTATCGGCCCAAATATAAAAGGCCCAATAAGCAATCCTAAAACCGCGCCATAAGAACCAACCTTTGAACCTCCCCATCTTCTTACCCAATGCCCACTCACAAAATAATCGGCCACTAAAATGAAAACGGAGATTAATATCATAGACATCCAAAAATTCCAACTACTAATAGATTCAATTGCAAAATGATAAATCAAGAACCCAGCCCAAATAAATGGAATTCCCGGCAATATTGGCATAATAATTCCAACAAAACTAAGCACAAATAATATAAAAATGAGGCTCCACCATAAAAAGGTCAATAAAACCACATCCTTTTTTTGAATTTATTACTATTATTTAATATAGATATTCCTGATATTATTTTATCATAAAAAGGGAACAGCAATATAACTAATTGCCGTTCCCTTCTCTTTAAAATATTATCGTAAATTTACATCTGGTAAGTATTTCATTCTATTCTCTAAAAGCCGATAAAAAAGTACAGCCGCTTCTACTTTTGTCAGTTCTTTTTCCGGATAGAAGTACTCTCCACTTCCATTCATAATTCCCATAGCGGATATTAGTGTAATTTCCCCCAAGTATTTCATTTTATCCTTATCCTTAAATGGAACATTGAAAATTTCCGCTTTTTCGGCAATTTTTTCATACCCCATGGATTTAATTAAAAGAACAGCAGCTTCTTCTCTTGTAATAATTTGATCAGGATAAAAATTTTCACTTTTCACTAAAATACCTCGTTCAATTCCCCAATGAACCGCTGTAAAATATGGGTGATCCTTTGGAACATCCTTAAAGGTCTCTGGAAAATCACTATAATAGCTGGGAATCCACTGTTCAAAAACCCTCATAAATAAATCGATGAACTGCCCTTTGGTCATTTGTTCATTTAAATTGATTTTTCCTTCCTCAAGCTTAATTACCTTAGTTTCAATAAAAAACTGAAGCTCTTTCTCTGCCCAATGACCCTTTATTTCAGCTAAAATATCCAATTCCTCAGTCGACTCACCAACAGCTTCCTTCCCAGTGTCATAACTAAGATATTTTCCAGTATACGCATCTAAAAAGGCCGGCTGGTTTAATTTATTAACAATCCGATAAGCTAAGTAGGCTTGTTTCGGCTCTTTAGCATCACTATTTTGAGTTTCATAAGGATATGGATAGTTGCTAGAAACAAGCTGATATTCTAATTCAAGATCCAGCTGACTCATAAATACTTTTTTAGCTTCTTCTTTCGATATAACATTTTCAACTTCCGGTAATGTTAAAGTATCGTTCCATGTTTGATTAAATCCAACAATATCTCCAGTATCTGCTGAGATTGTAACATAAATTGAATTAAAAGGAACAAGGATGCCTTCTACTTTTCTAACAAATTGTATTCTATAAAACGGCTCAAAAACAGAAGGATTATTTACATATTGTGTTGAAAAATAGAGCTGATGTAATTTATCTTTCATATTTTCTTTTACAAAGGCTTCTGCTAATTCTTTCGCATTCTCATAAGTGATGGTGAATTCTTTATCAGTAGGAATTTCTTTATTATAATACTCTTGTCGAATTTTTTCATAGTAATAAGGATTTATATCATATTGCAATATTTCGCCTGTTTCAGAATCAACGGAAGCTCCATTCCAGCCAGTTCCCCCACTAAACGTTCGATATTCAAACTGAATTTCCCAGACTTTTTTTCCATTTCTATCCACTAAACGATTTGAAGATATAATAACTTCCTTTGGTATATTATATTTTGCGTTTATTTTTTCTAATGCTTCATCTTTACTTAATGGCGTAGACAACTTTGTTGTCAATCCTTCCCCAGGCTGTTCCGCTAAAGGAGAATTCTGTTTTTGATCAAGAACCATAGGATTACCAGTATAATCAATAAATTCGCCTGTTGTTGCATTTAAATTATATAAGAAATTACTAGGTACGTAAGACACATACACTTTGGGATTTTCCTTGCTTGGATATTGATTATAATTAATAACATAGCTTAATTCCATTGAAAGACTATCCTCTAATTTTTGAAGCATCTGATCTTTTGGGATTATATTCGTCGGTTCAGGAAAAATAACATTATCGAGACCATCATATTGATAATTAACAATACTCCCTTTACTATCGACGCCCACATAAGCAATATTGTTAGGGAATGGTATTTCATTGATCATTCTTAAAAAGCGGACTGAATAAGTATCCCATGGATTTCTTAAGATTTGAGTGTTATATGTTGGATACCTTTCATCTAAAATAAATTCCTTCCCCTTATCCTTTAATAGGTTGTTTAAAAATTCCCTTGCAAGTTCTACCGCTCCTTCATATTTTACACTTGCAGGAAATTGATAATCTTCAGGATTTACATTTCGATAAAAACTGAGCAATACTCCACTATTAGCATCTACTCTTGCACTAATTTGTGAATACGTAGGCCCATTTTTTTGCCAGCTGATCTCCCATATTTCTCGTTTTGAAAAAGGATAATACTCGTAAGATGGCTGTACTCTTGGTTCTGAATATCCTTCTAAATCTCCTATTACTGCTTTAGCAATTTCAATAGCTTCATCTTCCGTTATTTCACTTTCAGTAAACGTAGTTTCATTAGCCATTTCTGAACTAATCGCTTGCTCTGACTTTTCTTCCTCGGTTGTTATAGTTGACCCATCTGCATTTACAAGACCTGTAAAAGAACCTAATGCTAATATCACTGATAAGAATGCCATAATCAGCGAACGACTGTAACGTTTAATTTTTAACAATAGACTTCCAACCCCTCTCCATAACATGAATAATTTTCCACTTATTAAGACGAAAAAAAGATGTGAATAGTTTCATAATTTTTTATGAATTCACATCTTTTAATCTATATTTTATTATTCTAATAAAAATCCCTTATTTTCTATTAGTTTTTTCAAATGTTCTCTTTTCTTCTTTCATACCAATGTAGAGAAGCATCTAAGCATTTAACCTCTTAATGATTATGAGCTTCCTTTGTTTTAACAACGTTAGTACGATATTTTATATGAAATAAACCGGCAAATACTACGGTAAAAATAGCCCCTAACAGATATGGGAATTCCATCATCGAAATATATAAGATACCCGCTATTGGTGGACCAGCAATTCTTCCAAGACTATCCATCGAATCCATAATCCCAATTGCTGTTCCCTGCCCTTTCGTTGTTCGCTTAGAGATTAAAGAGGAAATACTTGGCCTCATCATTCCATTTCCCATTCCAAAAATAGCAAGAAAAAATGCTAAGCTCCAAAACTGGTTAGCAAAAATTAAAAGGAAAAAACCAAGGGAGGAAACAAGCAAACCGAACTTTATGGTGCTTTCCTCTCCATATTTGTTAATTAGTTTTCCAATAAGCCCTCCTTGAACGAAAGCATTAGCTACTCCCATAATCATAAATATATATCCTAATTCCTGAGTGGTAATTCCTGCTCGATCCTTGGCAAAAAAAGCAAAGGTACCTTCCAAACCAGCAAGAGTAAAGCTAACGATAAATGCAGACAAATAAACCAACGCTAAATTATCTGCATTGATTTGAAAACTGATTTTTCTACTTCTTCCTGATTCTTCATTTCTTAGCTTCTCTTCTACTGAAAGAGACTCTTCTAACTTAAAGAATGCTAATGTAAAGGGAATAGTTGCAAGGATTGCAGTGAACAGAAACGGTGTTGCTAAGGATGGCAAGTTTAACCATTGAATATTACTTAATACTCCGCCAATTGCCGGACCAAATATAAATCCTAGACCAATTCCTGCACCAAGCATACCCATTGCTTTGCCGCGTTGTTCTTCCGTTGTTTGATCTGCCACAATCGCCATTGCTGTTGGCAATGTAGCAGATGATAAAATTCCTGCTAAAACTCTAGCCACAAAAAGAACCCAGAGTTTGGACGCAAACGCAAATAAAATGAAGGAAGCAATATAACCACTAAGTCCAATTAATAGAATTGGCTTTCTTCCTACTTTATCAGAGAGTTTTCCCCAAATAGGCGCAAAAATAAACTGCATAATCGAATACGTAGCCATTAACCAACCGAAAGTATCTTCAGAAGCGCCAAAATATTCCGCATAATAAGGCAATACCGGTATTATGATCCCAAAGCCCAACATGACTAAAAATAAAACTGAAAACAAAATCGTAATTTGTTTCATTATTTTCACCTCTATACCAATATCAAAATTATTTTATTCATATCCACTATAATAATGTTGTTTATTTGATAATAGTTTAACCTATTTTTGGTTAAAAAAATAGGTTAAAAGGTGTTACTGATTCACTTCACTAAACGCAACCCTCTATTGAGAGTAAAAACACCGACCTTTTCCACTATTGCATACTTTTCTGAATAAATTTCTTTTTCTTCAATTTCCTTAAATCCATACTGTTTTAAGGCGTTGACAGCATATATATTTTTCTTCCATTGTTTCGTATGCAGTCTCGTTAAGCTCAATTCATGAAACGAAAATTGAACAATCAGATTCATTATTTGGTTAAAATAAGCTTTTTGGTAAGGTTGTAATATTCGAACACGGATATCCCCTTGAGTACCTTCATTTTCTGGCATTAGCCATACAATTCCAATCCAATCTTGATGATCAAGCAGTTCAATTGCCCATACCATAATCTTATTATTATCTCTACACCCTAATAAATATGCTGCAGCCTCATCAATCGTTAAAATTGGATTCATATATGCCCAATAATCTAAGGAAATTTCTTTACTTAATTGATAAAATGCTTCTGCGTCTTTTAGTGGATTGATAGGACGAAGTTTTATTGCATCATTTATTAAAATAGGAGCTTCCTTTAAATATTGCTTTAATAGCAGATGGAAGTTTAATTGTAAATCCAATGATATCACCCTTATCATAGATTTTTGGCTTATCATTAATCATTCTCAAATATCGATATAATATATTAATTCGATACGCTAAGTATTTTTTCCTCTTTATAACTCTTTTTTTTCTTTTTATTTGAAAACATTGAACCAGATAGGTATTTCATTCATATCATGAATTATGCCATTAAGGTTTAAGTGGTTAACTTTGAAGATGATTTTAGGAGGTCAAATTTTAATGTTAAATGGTAAAGTAAAATGGTTTAATTCAGAAAGAGGATATGGATTTATTGAAGTGGAAAACGGGAAAGATGTTTTTGTTCATTTTTCTGCAATTATTGGTAAAGGATTTAAATCTCTCAATGAAGGTGAACGTGTTCGTTTCGAGATAGTGCAAGGTCCTAGAGGCCCTCAAGCTAACAATGTGGAAAAATTATCATAGATAATTCCCTATAAAAAAACTTGATTGATGCTTTTCACTTGCATCAATCAAGTTTCTTTTTTTTACACTTCGCCTATTTTCTTTTTCAATTTACACTATTATAATGATGTTAAACTGTTTTATTGATTTTAACAATCTGTTATATTCTTTAAAACCTATATATATATTCTAATATTGCGCAAAAATTTATAACCTGTTTACGATTTGTGCAATATCTGTTATATCGAAAGGAGTAGTTAAAATGAGAAATGAGATTGTCTGGAAAGTAGGCGGACAACAAGGTGAAGGTATTGATAGTACTGGTGAAATTTTTGCCCTTGCATTAGCTAGAAAAGGATACTACATTGCTTCCAATAAACATTTTGCGTCAAGGATCAAAGGGGGTTACACTCATTACCAAATCAGAGTATCTACTGATCCTGTATATTATCATGGGGACTACACCGATATTTTATTAGCATTAGATCAGGAAACCATTGATAATAACGTCGATGTAATGAGCGAAAATTCCATCATCCTTCGCGATGGAAATGAAGAAAGCATTGAAGTTAAGTCAAGAGGAACAGTAATCACATTCCCATTAACAAAAATGGCCGAAGCAATTGGCGGAAAAATTGTTCGAAATATGGTCTCTCTTGGAGCATCAGCTGCTTTTTATGGTTTAAATGAAGATTTGTTTGATTCGATTATTGAGGATCGTTTTAATAAAAAGGGCGACGAAATGGTCAATATGAATAAAAATGCTGTTCGCGCTGGATTTGCAAAAGCAACAGAATATATTGATAACAAAAATATCTCCATTACCCCATTAATGAAGCCGGAATTAGAAACACGTCGTAGTCTAATGATTGGAAATGAAGCTGTAGGATTTGGTGCACTTGCTGGTGGCTGTCGTTTCTTATCTGCATATCCAATTACTCCAGCCTCTGAAGTAATGGAATGGTTGAAAAAGGAACTTCCAGCTGTTGGTGGCACTGTTGTTCAAGCTGAGGATGAAATTGCTGGAATTACAATGGCAATAGGTGCAGCCTATTCAGGTGTACGTGCAATGACATCTACTTCAGGTCCTGGATTATCCTTAAAAACAGAAGCATTAGGTTTAGCAGGGATTTCTGAAACACCTATCGTCATTATGAATTCACAACGTGGAGGTCCAGGTACTGGTTTACCTACGAAATTTGAGCAGTCCGATTTAAATACGATGATAAATGCTGGACACGGTGAAATTGCTAGAATTGTATTAGCTCCATCTACTGTTGAAGAAGCATTTTACATGACGGCACAAGCGTTTAATTATGCAGAACAGTATCAGGTCCCTGTAATTATTGCGATGGATTTATCCTTATCACTATTTATCCAGACAGTAAATAAGCTTGATTTTAATAAAATCACCATTAATCGTGGTAAATTACTTTCTGATGCTGAGGTTGAAAAAAACGAAGAGAGATTCTTCCTTCGTTACGGGTTCTCTGAAGATGGAATTTCTAACCGCTCTATTCCTGGGCAAAAAGGCGGAGTGCATACCGCAAACTCTAACGAACATCGTGAGTCTGGACATATTGATGAAGATCCAGTGATTCGTATAAAAATGATGCAAAAACGTTTAGGAAAATTAGCAGCCCTAAAAGATCCAGGCTTTGACGTTCTTGGCGAAAAGGAAAATGATGTATTATTAGTTGGTTTTGGCTCAACAATTGGCGTAATTCAAGAAGCACAAAAGGAGCTTGAAAAATCCGGATTAAAGGTTGCTCATGCTCATATTAAGCGTTTAACACCATTTGATACTTCATTAACCGATTATATTGTAAAATCAAAAAATGTATTTGTAATTGAAAACAACTATACTGGTCAATTAAGACGATTGATCCAAATGGAATGCAATACAGGAAAAGAATTGGTAGGAATTAATCGTTATGATGGAAATCCATTTACTTTAAAAGAAATACTTGAACAAATCAATGGAACGTTAAGTAAGGAGGGCAAATAATATGGCTACATTAAAAGACTTTAAAGGCGATCAACCTACTTGGTGTCCAGGCTGTGGTCATTTTAGTGTCATGGCAAGTTTACAAAAAGCGGCATCAGAAATTGGTTTAGAACCACATGATATGGGAGTAGTTAGTGGTATTGGTTGTTCCGGGAAAATTTCTGAATACACTAGAGCCTACGGATTCCATACCTTACACGGTCGTTCCTTACCAATTGCTCAAGGTGCAGCTTTAGGAAATAAAGATGTTCAAATCATTGCCTCTGGTGGTGATGGAGATGGCTACGGTATTGGGGTTGGTCACTTTATTCACGCGGTTCGTCGTAATGTTAATATGACCTATCTAGTAATGGATAACAATATTTATGGTTTAACCAAGGGACAAACCAGCCCAACATCCCAGCAAGGATTTATTACTAAATCTTCCCCTAAAGGAAGTGTGGAAAGCCCTGTTCATCCATTAGAAACGGCATTAGCAAATGGAATTACCTTCTTAGCTCAAGGGTTCTCTGGTGATATTAAACAGCTTAACGAAATCGTAAAGGCTGCTTTACAACACAAGGGATTTGCATTAGTTAACGTATTTAGTCCATGTGTTACCTTTAATAAAGTGAATACCTATGATTATTACAAAGAAAATCTAGTCGATGTTTCTACATTTACAAATTATGATAAAACAGATCGTATGAATGCTATCAAAACAATTCGTGAAAAAAATGGTCTTGTTACTGGTATTTTATTTAAAGAGGATAAACCAACCTTTACTGACTTGACCAAAGATTTCCCGGAAATCGCAATTGCAAAGCAAGATTTAAATCTTGATTCAACTATTCTAGAAAAAATCGAAAAGCAATTTCAATAAATCATCGGAAAAATATGAAGAGCTATCCCCAAAAAATGGGATAGTTTCTTTTTATTCGCAGCATTAATCCATTTTGTAAAATTATATTTTTACCATGGTTATATTTTCAAAAAGAGTGCATATAGTATTATTTAAGTAGTAACTATTGCATTATGCTGTATAAAAAGGAGGTTGTAGCTTATGAAGCTTTTAACTATATATGGTAGCTCTAGAAGAAATGGCAATTCGGAAGCCTTGGCCAAAATCGCTTTAAAAGAACTAGATAATGATCAGTATCATGAAATCCATCTTTTAGATTTTCACATAGAGCCAATTGTCGACGAACGACATTCACCAACTGGCTTTAAAGGGGTAAATGACGATTATGAAGTCTTAGCACAGCAACTTATGAGCCATGAGGCAGTTTTATTTGTAACCCCATTATATTGGTATGGGATGTCAGGTCGATTAAAAAATTTCATTGATCGGTGGAGCCAAAGCATTCGAAATGAAACCTATGACTTTAAAGCTTCTCTAAAAGGCAAAAAGGTATTTGTAATAATTACCGGTGGCCCTGCCTCTCCAATTACAGCACTACCATTAGTCCAACAATTCCAGTTAATCACTCAATTTATGGATATGGAATTTGTGGGATATGCGATTGGAAAAGGAGTAAAGCCCCTAGAAGTTTTGGACGATGAGGAGTCCGTTCTAACTGCTCACCAGTTAGGAAAAAAAATAAAAACAACATTAATTTCCGTAAAAACAGCGATAGACCCTAAATAGGGTCTAATTTTTATTTTTAAAGTACGGTTCTTTGAAAACTGATGATATTTTTAATAGCTTAGCCAATATTCTTTCCTCTTTCTATTCCCCAACAGGTGTTTAAGAACAAAAATACTCTAATATGAAACGAACCAGATAAAAACACGAACATTTGGGTTATTTTTTCTAAAAACGTTTGTATTTACTGCTTTCTATGGTATGATAATAGAGGTTATAGAGGAGACAGAAAAAACATACTTCTTTGGGAGGGAAATAAATGACTTCACAAAAAAAATATGATGTGATTATTGTTGGTGCTGGCCCTGCTGGAATCTTTGCTAGCTATGAATTAACAAAGCTAAACCCACAATTAAACGTGCTGTTATTAGATAAAGGCCAAGACATTTATCATCGTTCTTGCCCTATTCATAAAGGAATATTAAAAGAATGTCCTACTACTAAAAAGTTTGAATACCAAAGCTGTTATCCTACCTGCGCCTTAACTGGTGGATGGGGTGGTTCTGGAGCTTTTTCTGATGGAAAATTTAATATCACTACCGATTTCGGCGGCTGGATGGGAGATTATATCCCTTCTTCTGAGTTATTAAGCTTAATCAATTATGTAGATCAAATTAACTTAGGATTTGGTGCAACAGAAGAAACCCATGGGAGTCTGGAAATAGGAGATTCTGTAAAGCAACTGCAACAGGAAATTGATGACTTAGAACTTCAGCTTGAAATACAGTCAAATGTAGATACGAAAAAACAATTAATTCTAAAGAAAAAGGAACTTCATTCTCTTCACAAAATAACCGAAATCGAGCATAGAGCAACCTCCGTTGGTATGAAGCTCCTAAAAGCAAAGGTTAGACATTTAGGTACTGAAGAGAATCTAAAAATATTAACAAGAATTTATGAATACCTTCAATCTAGGTTAGAAATTCGTCATCGTACCAAAGTGGATCAGCTCATTATTGAGGACAAACAGATTAAAGGAGTTATTTTAGAAAATGGTGAGTCCATCTATGCTGATTCGATCTTTATTGCTCCAGGTCGTGATGGTAGTGAGTGGTTATCGAAAATCTTCTTAAATCAAGGTTTAACCTTAACCAATAATCAAGTAGATATTGGGGTACGTGTAGAAGTTCCAAATACAGTAATGCATGACATTAACGAACATCTTTATGAAGCAAAGCTGATATATAATACACCTACCTACAGCAATACTGTTCGAACCTTTTGTGCTAATCCATCTGGTCGTGTTGTTGTGGAAAACCATAGCGGCGTCATGACTGTAAATGGTCATGCATATAAAGAAGATGTGGAGAAACAATTTAATACCAACTTAGCTTTACTTGTATCTCACCACTTTACAGAACCTTTTAATGAACCGATTCAATATGCTAAGTTTATTTCACGACTAGCAAATATGCTTAGTAATGGAAGTGTTATTGTTCAACGATATGGAGATTTAAAAAAAGGAAGACGGACCACTGATAAACGAATGAAAAAAGGTTTTGTTGAGCCTACTCTTAAAACAGCAGTACCTGGTGATTTAGCACTTGTTCTTCCTCATCGCACCGTAACAAGCCTTATTGAAATGATTGAAGCATTAGATAAAGTGTCACCTGGTTTCGCGAGTGAACATACTCTTTTATATGGAGTAGAAGCAAAATTTTATTCAGCAAGACCTAAGCTTTCCAATACCTTTGAAACTGAAATCAGTGGATTGTATGTTGGTGGGGACGGTGCTGGAGTAACAAGAGGCTTAGCACAAGCGGGTGCATGTGGTGTTGTGGTCGCTAGAGATATTCTTTTTCAAAAAAAGTAGAGTTTGATCGATGATTTCTTGACTTTTAAAATAAATTAGTTATAATCTTTAATTATCTAATATATCCTAAATCAATGATGGAGCTAGTAGGATAACAAAATTGTGATTAGAGAGAAGAATCTTGGCTGAAAATTCTTCCGATTTTCTATCCGAACCCACTCCTGAGTAATCTGTGAAGAGCAGATCGTTTCCCAGCGTTATTGGGTAAAGAGAACATGGAAAGCATGTTAATAAAGGTGGTACCGCGGAGTCTTTCGTCCTTTAATTGGATGAATAGACTCTTTTTATTTTTATCTGAACATTAAAAGGAGTGTCAAAAATGGATGACAAGAAATTTGTTAAAGAAATCCAAAGCAAAGAAGAAGATTATTCTCGTTGGTATTTAGACATCGTAAAAAAAGCTGATTTGATGGATTATGGTCCTGTAAAAGGAACAATGATTATTAAACCTTATGGTTATGCTATCTGGGAAAACATGCAACAGGATATGGATCGTCGAATTAAAGAAACTGGTCACGAAAATGCCTATTTTCCTCTTTTAATTCCAGAGTCCTATTTAAAAAAGGAAATGAATCACGTAGAGGGATTTGCTCCTGAGGTTGCTTGGGTAACTAAAGGTGGTAATGAGGAATTGGAAGAGCCACTAGTTATTCGCCCAACCTCTGAAACCATTATTTGCTCTATGATGAGTGATTGGATTCAATCCTATCGAGATCTACCAATGAAATTAAATCAATGGGCCAATGTTATGCGTTGGGAAAAAAGCACAAAGCCATTTTTAAGAACTTCTGAGTTTTTGTGGCAAGAAGGTCATACTGCTCATGCAACACATGAAGAAGCTGAAGAAGAGGCAATGCAAATGTTAGAGGTATACCGTGCGTTTGCTGAAGAATTTCTTGCAATGCCAGTTGTAGCTGGTATAAAAACAGAGAATGAAAAGTTTGCAGGTGCTGAACATACGTATAGTATTGAAGCCCTAATGAGTGATGGAAAAGCATTACAAGCTGGAACCTCACATCACCTAGGTCAAAATTTCTCAAAGGTTTTTGATATACAATATTCCGATAAAGATAACCAAATGCAATATGCCTACCAAACCTCTTGGGGTTCATCTACAAGAATGGTTGGTGGACTAATTATGACACATAGTGATGACCGTGGATTAGCTTTACCTCCTAAGGTTGCACCAATTCAAGTTGTGATCGTTCCTATTCTTCGTGGCGATAAAGAGATGGTAAAGGATAAAGCGCACGAGCTTGCTAAGCAATTAAAAGCGTTAAATATCCGAGCTAAGGTTGATGATCGTGAAGAAATGACCCCAGGCTGGAAGTTTAATGAGTATGAAATGCGTGGGGTACCAGTTCGTGTTGAATTAGGACCAAAGGATATCGAGAAAAACCAGTTTGTTTTAGCTAGAAGAGATACTGGTGAAAAAGCATTTCTTTCACTAGATAGCTTCACACAAACCATTCAAGATACCTTAGCAGAGATTCAAGTAAATATGTATAATAAAGCAAAGCATTTCATGGACAGTCATACCTATGAAATCAACAGCTTAGAAGAGATGAAAGAGCAATTATTACAGGAAAAAGGTTTTATGAAAAGCTGGTGGTGTGGGGATATCGCATGTTTAGATCATGTAAAAGAGGAAACTGGTGTGACACCACGAAATATTCCTTTTGAGCAACGTGAGGGACATGACAAATGCCTAGTATGTGAGAAGGAAAGCAGCACTACCGTATTATTTGCTAGAGCATATTAATCATAAGAATAATCTTTTAGAAAAACTTGGCTTATCGCCAAGTCTATAGCGAAAGCCTTAGTTTTTCTGAAACTTTATTCCTTTAAAGAACTTAAACTTTTAAAGTGCTAAAAAGAAGTGGTCTTCAGACCCCTTCTTTTTATTTTATTTTTGATAAACGCTTACTGTAAAATTGGAAATTTGTTCTTATTTGCTCACAAAATAAATAATATAATGTAGTTAATTGAATTGGAGGAGTGACAAAATGACTAGAGCTCATGAGGTGGATTTTAAAATTTATGGAGATGATATGCAATTTGTTGAAATCGAATTAGACTACGGAGAAAGTATCATTGCGGAAGCCGGTGCCATGATGTATATGGATGCTGATATTGAAATGGATACGATATTTGGGGATGGTTCAGGGAAAGATGCTGGCAAGGGACTGATGGGGAAATTGGTAGGTGCCGGAAAAAGAGCACTTACTGGGGAAAGCTTATTTATGTCTGTTTTAACAAACAAAGGAAGAGAAAAAAGTAAAGTTGCTTTTGCCGCACCTTATCCAGGTAAGATTGTTCCAATGAATTTAACGGATTATAACTCCCAAATCATCTGTCAAAAGGATGCCTTTTTATGTGCAGCAAAAGGAATTTCCGTTGATATCGCCTTTCAAAAGAAAATTGGAGCCGGATTATTTGGTGGGGAAGGATTTATTATGCAAAAGCTATCTGGAGATGGACTTTCCTTTTTACATGCAGGCGGCACCATTATTCAAAAGGATTTACAAGCTGGTCAGGTTTTAAAAATTGATACTGGATGTTTAGTAGCAATGACATCTAATATCAGTTATGATATTGAATTTGTAGGGAAAATTAAAAGTGCCTTATTTGGAGGAGAGGGGTTATTTTTAGCAACCTTAAGGGGACCTGGTTCTGTTTGGTTACAATCTCTTCCGTTTAGCAGAATGGCCGATCGAATATTCGCAGCAAGTAAGGTTGGCGGTGGAAAATCAAAGGGTGAAGGAAGTCTATTAGGGGATATTGGACTTGGTGATTTCTTTAACCGTGATTAGAAAAGCTTGGCTTTTGCCAAGCCTTTCTTAGGGGTAGGCAAAAGGTTAGCTGCTCTTATTTCGGATAGGAAAATTATCTACTTCCTATCCGATTAGAAAAACTTGGCTTATCGCCAAGTCTATAGCGAAAGCCTTAGTTTTTCTGATACTTTATTCCTTTAAAAAACTTAAACTTTTTTAAAGTATTAGAAAAGCTTGGCTTTTGCCAAGCCTTTCTTAGGGGTAGGCAAAAGGTTAGCTGCTCTTATTTCGGATAGGAAAATTATCTACTTCCTATCCGATTAGAAAAAGAAAAATGATTCCTAATTGATATATAAACTCAATTAGGAATCATCTTATTTTAATGCAATTTCTGAAGCATCTTAACAACTAAGTCTCCCATTTCTCTTGTTGATACTAACTTTTCCTCTCCTGTATATAAGTCTCTAGTACGATACCCCTCCTGTAATACTTCCTTCACAGCCTTCTCAATAAGCTCTGCTTGCTCTTCCATATGAAAAGAAAAGCGAAGCATCATTGCAACGGAAAGTATAGTAGCAAGTGGATTAGCAATTCCTTTACCTGCAATATCTGGTGCTGACCCATGGATTGGCTCATACATTGCATTTTTCCCTGAACCAATACTAGCTGAAGGTAGCATTCCGATTGATCCTGTTATCATGGCCGCTTCATCACTTAAAATATCTCCAAACATGTTTTCCGTTACTATTACATCAAATTGTTTGGGATCTCTGATTAACTGCATTGCACAGTTATCCACGAGCATATGGCTTAATTTGACCTCTGGATAATTCGCTGCTATCTCCTCGGTAATTTTCCGCCAGACTCTGGAGGATTCCAATACATTCGCTTTGTCTACTGATGTAAGCTGTTTCCTCCTTTTCATCGCTGCTTCAAAGCCAAGTTTAACAATCCGTTCAATTTCTAGTGACGTATAAACCAAAGAATCCGTTACTTCTATTCCCCGCTCTGTTTTTATCTGTTTTTTATCTCCAAAGTATATTCCACCTGTTAATTCACGAATCACGAGTAGATCAACATCTTCTACCACTTCTTTTTTTAATGTAGAAGCCTCTAATAAGCTTTCAAACACCTTTACAGGTCGTAGATTACTAAATAGACCTAACTCCTTTCGCAATTGAAGTAGTGCCTTTTCTGGTCGAATCTCTCCTGATAGATTATCCCACTTAGGACCTCCTACCGCTCCAAGTAATACAGCATCACTTTCAAGAGCCCCTTCTAGTGTTTTATTTGGTAAGGGATTTCCTGTTTGATCAATCGCTGTTCCACCTACTAGATATTCGTTTATCTCAAAGGATACTCCACTTAATTTTTCAATTTCCTGCAAAACCTTAACAGCTTCAGCTACAATTTCAGGACCAATTCCATCTCCAGGTAAAACTGCGATTTTAGGCATTGACGATGCTCCTTTTTGTATATGGAATGAGTCCCCCTACTTTAATAAGCTCCTGCATAAATTCAGGAAATGGAGTAGCTTGATAAGTAACCTTTTTGGTAAGATTATGGATTAATCCTGTTTCTAGTTCAATTTCTAATCGATCTCCTTCAGAAATATCTTCTGCAGCTTCTTTTGACTCAAGAATAGGCAACCCAATATTAATCGAATTCCGATAAAAAATACGCGCAAAGGATTCTGCGATAACACAGGATACTCCTGCAGCTTTAATTGAAAGAGGCGCATGCTCTCTCGAGCTTCCACAGCCAAAGTTTTTCCCTGCTACGATGATATCTCCTATTTGTACTTTTTTTGCAAATGTTGTATCCAAGTCCTCCATACAATGAATCGCTAATTCTTTTGGAGAGGTGGAGTTTAAATATCGAGCTGGAATGATTACATCTGTATCTATATCATGACCGTATTTCCAAACATACCCTTCCAACTTCATTTAAGCCACTTCTCCTTTCTTAATTACACCAAGCACTTCTTCTGGACTGGCAATTCTACCTAATACAGCAGATGCTGCTGCCACATATGGACTAGATAAATAAACCTCAGACTCTGGGTGTCCCATTCTACCAACGAAATTTCGGTTAGTAGTCGAAATCGCTCTTTCCCCTTTTGCTAGAATTCCCATGTGTCCTCCTAAGCAAGGCCCACAGGTTGGTGTACTAACTACTGCACCTGCATTGATAAATACTTCAATAAGACCTTCCTTCATTGCCTGCAAATAAATGCTTTGTGTTCCTGGGAAAATAATTAAACGAACATTCGAATTCACTTTCCCTTCACTTAGTACCTTTGCTGCTGCACGTAAATCTTCAATTCTACCATTGGTGCATGAACCAATCACCGCTTGATCAATCCAGACATTACCTACCTCACTAATTGGCCGAGTATTCTCTGGGGAATGTGGAAATGCAACTGTTGGTTCAATTTTAGTGACATCAAACTCATATTCCATCGCATATTTAGCATCATAGTCGCTAAGAAACAACTGATAAGGCCTTTTCGCTCTCTCTCTCACATAGTGTAATGTAATCTCATCGGGTTCAATTAAGCCAACCTTTGCACCTGCTTCAATAGCCATATTAGACATCGTAAAGCGATTATCCATGGATAATTGACGAATCGTATCTCCCACAAATTCCATTGCCATATACCGTGCACCATCTACTCCAAGCTGGCCAATGGTATGTAGGATAAGATCTTTACCCCCAACATAGGGATTTAATTTTCCATGATAATGAAGCTTGATGGACTCTGGTACTTTAAACCAAGTTTCCCCTGTTGCCATTGCTGCAGCCATATCCGTACTCCCAACACCTGTGGCAAATGCTCCTAATGCTCCATAGGTACAAGTGTGTGAATCAGCACCAATCACGATATCTCCTGGTAAAACAAGTCCTTTTTCGGGTAGAAGAACATGTTCTATTCCCATATCTCCTACTTCAAAATAATGTTTAATTTCTTTTTCACGAGCAAAATCCCTCATTTGTTTGGATAGCTGGGCCGATTGTATATCTTTTGCAGGAACAAAATGATCAGGCACTAGCATAATTTTTTCTTTATCAAAAACATCTTTTACTCCAAGCTTATTAAACTCATTTATAGCTACTGGAGCAGTAATATCATTTCCAAGTACCACGTCTGTTTTCACCTTAATCAGTTGATTTGGTTTTACCTCGGTTAATCCTGCACCATTTGCTAAAATTTTTTCTGCTAATGTCATCCCCATATCCTTTTGCCTCCCCTTATTTTTTTATCCGATTTCCTTTAATATCTGTTTTCGATATACATCCCTTTTGGTATAAATTCGATTTAATGCATCGATATATGCTTTTGCACTTGCTTCAACTACATTCGTTGACATTCCTCTACCATGGTATAGCTTGCCCTTGTATTCCACCTTTACATGGACATCACCAGCTGCGTCCCGACCATTACCTACCGATTGTATTTGATAGTCTTTTAATTTAAGTTTTATACCAGAGAGACGATCAATCGTATTATAAACCGCATCAATCAACCCATCTCCTCTAGCTGCCTCTTCCTCAATTCTCCCGTCTGGCAGCTTCATTCTTAGCATTGCTGTGGAAACCTGAATATCCCCTGATATATGTAGGTATTCCAATTGAAATGGTTGCTCCTTTAACTGTTGATCATCTACAATCATCACTAAGTCATCATCAATAATCTCTTTCTTTTTCATCGTTAATTCCTTAAACTTCTGAAATGCTACATTTATTTTTTCATCATCTAAGGAATACCCTAATGTGATTAATCTTTCTCTAAAAGCATGCCTTCCTGAGTGTTTACCGAGAACGAGTGTATTACTCGTGATACCCACGACTTCTGGTTTGATAATTTCATAGGTAGAGCTTTCTTTTAATACACCATCCTGATGAATACCAGATTCGTGAGCAAAGGCATTTGCGCCTACAACCGCTTTGTTCCCTGGTACAATCATTCCTGTTAGTTTACTAATTAGCTTCGATGTTCTTGCAATCTGTTCTAGATGAAAGTTAGTAGTTGCTTGATAAAATTCTCTACGGGTATATAAAGAAAGTGCAACCTCTTCTAATGCAGCATTTCCAGCCCTTTCACCGATACCGTTTATTGTTCCCTCAACTTGATCTACACCATTTTCTATGGCGGCTAATGTATTAGCAACAGCTAATCCAAGATCATCATGGCAATGTGCACTTAGGATTGCCTTATCTATATTAGGGACATCCTCTTTTAATCGTTTAAACATATAGCCATATTCTGCTGGCATCATATAGCCAACTGTATCCGGAATATTAACGATAGTTGCTCCCGCATCAATGACGTGCTTTGTGATATTAGTTAAAAAGGATAGATCGCTTCGTCCTGCATCTTCAGCAGAGAATTGTACATCATGGAAATATTTTTTTGCGTACTTAACCATTTCCACCGCAATTTCTGTAATTTCTTCAGGACTTTTTCTCAGCTTATATTTCATATGAATTGGAGAAGTGGCAATAAATAAATGGACCCTTGCTGCCTCAGCTCCTTTAATTGACTCATATACTGCATCAATATCGCCTTTTGTCGCTCTAGCAAATCCGACAATTGTGGTTCCTTTTACCTGTTCAGCAATTTGTTTTACAGCTTCAAAATCTCCTGGAGAAGCTATAGGGAACCCTGCTTCAATTGCATCGACACCTAATCGCACTAATTGCTTTGCGATTTCTAACTTTTCTTGACCGTTTAGATTTACTCCGGCCGATTGCTCTCCATCCCTTAACGTCGTATCCAAAATTTGAATTGTTCGCACGTCATTACTCCCCTTTATTTTTTATTTTTGACAAAGGGCATCATCTCTCGAAGCTTAGATCCCACCTGCTCAATTGGATGCTCTTGTTCCTTCTGATTTATTGCATTAAAGACTGGTCTTCCAACCTGATTTTCTAAAATCCAATTTCTTGCAAACTCTCCATTTTGAATTTCTGTTAATACTTGCTTCATTTCTTTCCTTGTATCTTCAGTAATAATTCGCTTACCCGTCATAAAATCACCATATTGTGCTGTATCACTAATGGAATAGCGCATATGGCTTAAACCACCTTCATACATCAAATCAACGATTAACTTCAATTCATGCAAGCATTCAAAATAGGCGATTTCTGGTTTATACCCTGCTTCTGTTAAGGTATCAAAGCCCGCTTTAACAAGCTCTGTTACTCCACCACATAATACTGCTTGCTCTCCAAATAAATCAGTCTCTGTTTCTTCCTTGAATGTTGTTTCAATTACTCCTGCACGTGTACAACCGATTCCTTTGGCATAGGCTAGCCCTAACTCCTTAGCTTTACCTGAAGCATCCTGATGAACAGCTAATAATCCCGGAACACCTGCTCCCTGTTCATAGGTTCTTCTTACTAAATGTCCAGGACTTTTTGGAGCAACCATTACCACATCAGTATCTGCAGGAGGAACAATTTGACCGTAATGAATATTAAAGCCGTGTGAAAAAACTAAAGTTGCTCCTTTTTTTAAGCTCCCTTTTACTTCTTCCTGGTAAACTCTAGATTGCTGTTCATCAGGTAGTAAAATTTGAACCACATCAGCCATTGACACTGCTTCGTTTACTGGATAAACTGCGAAACCATCTACTTCTGCCTGCTTCCACGATTTCCCCTGACGTAATCCAACTACAACATGAACACCACTATCTCGTAAATTTTGTGCCTGTGCATGACCTTGACTTCCATACCCAACCACCGCTACTGTTTTCCCTTTTAAAACTTCTAAATTAGCATCATTGTCATAGTATATTTTCATATTTTCTACTCTCCCTTTTTAGTTGAAAATTTTATAAAATAAATAAATTATCGGAATTATTATCGAAATTTTCTGACTAACCACGTTGTATTGCAGCAAATCCTGTTCTTACCAGGTCTTTAATTCCATATGGTCGCAGTAATTCAATAATGGCATTTAGCTTTTCTTCATTTCCTGTGGCTTGAATAGTAATTGTGCTATGCGCTACATCAATCACAGCTGCACGAAATGGTTCTATTAAATTCGTGATTTCCTGGAGAGTGGTAGGACTAGCCTTTACTTTAATCATAATTAACTCACGAGCAACCATCGGCTCATTGGTTATATCCATTACTTTGTGAACATCAATTTGTTTATGTAATTGCTTTTTCACTTGTTCAACTAATCGTTGATCCCCTTGAACTACAATGGTCATCCGGGACAGTCCTTGTTCTTCTGTTCTTCCAACTGTGATTGAATCGATATTGAAGCCCCTTCGATTAAACAATCCAGCGATTCTAGTTAAAACTCCTGCCTGATTATTGACGATGATGGATAGCGTGTGTTTCATTCTTGTCCCTCCTCAATCATTTCATCTAAGGATGCGCCTGGAGGTACAAAGGGTAATACGTTCTCTTCCTTTTCTACTATAAATTCCATAATAACTGGCCCAGAATGATTAAATCCTTTTTCAAGCGTTTCCCTTACCATTTCTTTGGTTGTTGCTCTTAACCCTAAAATGCTATACGCATCAGCTAGTTTTACAAAATCAGGACCTTTCATTGGTGTTGAGGAATAACGCTTATCATGGAAAATCTCTTGCCATTGTCGAACCATACCAAGAAATGAATTATTTAGAATAACAATCTTTATAGGCAATTGTTGTTCAGCAATAGTAGCAAGCTCTTGAATATTCATTTGAATACTGCCATCACCAGAGATAAGAATTACTGTTTGATCTGGTTTGCCTATTTGAGCACCAATCGCTGCTGGCAGTCCAAACCCCATAGTGCCTAGTCCACCTGAAGTTAACATGCTTCGCGTTTTTTCAAAATGATAGAATTGAGCTGCCCACATCTGATGCTGCCCTACATCTGTGCTTATAATTGCTTTTCCCTTGGTAATTTTGGAAATCTGTTGAATTACATATTGCGGTTTAATCTGTTGATTTGTATCTTTAAATGTTAATGGCTTTTCTTTTTTCCAGTGAAGAACTTGCCCAACCCAGCCCATGGTATCTGTTGGTTTTACCATTTTTATAAGCTTTTGTAATGCATATTTAATATCACTAACTAGGGGATATTGTGTATTAATAATTTTTCCTAGCTCCGCTGGATCAATATCTATATGGACAATTTTGGCATTAGGAGCAAAACGTTCAATATTACCAGTAACTCGATCATCAAAACGAGCTCCTAAAGAAATTAATAAATCACTATTTTGAATTGCTCTATTGGCAGTAACCGTTCCATGCATTCCAGGCATCCCAAGCCATAAAGGATGAGCGGCAGGAAATCCTCCTAAACCCATTAAAGTTGTAGTAACTGGAATTTGTAGTTTTTCTGCAAAAAGAAGTAATTCATGTTCTGCACTTGCAGATAATACTCCTCCACCTGCAAGAATGATTGGCTTTTTCGCCTCAGATATCGCCATTGCTACTTTACTCACTTGACTAGCATTAGGCTCTACTGTTGGTTGATAGCTTGGAAGATGAATAGAATCTGGATAATGAAAGGCCCCAGTTGCATAAGAGATATCCTTTGGAATATCGATGACTACAGGTCCAGGCCTGCCTGATCTTGCGATATAAAAGGCTTCCTTCATGATCCGTGGAATATCATTTACATTCTGAACTAAATAATTATGTTTAGTAATTGGCATTGTAATACCAGTTATATCTGCTTCCTGAAAAGCATCTGTTCCAATTAAGCTAGTTGGTACCTGACCTGTAATTACAACAAGGGGTATTGAATCCATAAATGCATTCGTAATTCCAGTCACTAAATTCGTGGCTCCCGGTCCTGATGTTCCTATACAGACCCCAACCCTTCCTGTTGCTCTTGCATATCCGTCTGCTGCATGAATGGCACCCTGCTCATGGCGAGATATAATGTGATGGATTGGTGCTTCATAAAGAGCATCATAAATTGGAATTACTGCGCCACCTGGATAACCAAAGACAACATCTACTCCTTCTCTCAGAAAACATTCCATTAACATCTTGGCACCAGTTTTTTCTTTAGTGGCAGGATCTTCCATCATTTGATTGTCAAATTTGACAGCCTCTGCTCTCATTTTTTCTCCACCTTTCTCATTTAACTTATTTTCATCAATCCTTAATCCAAAACACATTGATTAATAACGCCAAACTGCTCCAGTATTAGCCGATGTAACCATTTTAGAATAACGTTTTAAATATCCTGTTAACTCTCTTTTCGCTTGCTGAGTAGAATCTTCTTTTAAGAATGCTAAACGTTGTTCTAGCTCTTCCACCTTAATAAGAAGCTGCAGCTTTCGATTTGGTATATCAATATCAATGATATCCCCTTCTTTTACAGCACCTATTGGCCCAAATTCCGCAGCTTCTGGTGACACATGACCAATTGATGCTCCTCTTGTTGCTCCAGAAAATCGACCATCGGTAATCAAGGCAACACTAGAATCTAACCCCATTCCTGCTAGAGCAGATGTTGGTGTTAACATTTCTCTCATTCCTGGTCCCCCTTTTGGACCTTCATAGCGAATTACAACAACATCTCCATTATGAATATTACCTCCGAGGATAGCTGAAACTGCTTCTTCTTCACTATTAAATACCCTTGCTGGCCCCTGATGAACTAACATTTCCTTTGCAACCGCACCTTGTTTGACAACTGCTCCATCAGGTGCTAAATTGCCAAATAGAATTGCTAACCCACCTGTACTGGAATATGGATCTTCTACAGGTCTTATTACCCTACGATCCTTTACCGAACTTTGAGCGATTGTTTCCTCTAAAGTTTTATTGGCAACGGTAATTGCATCCTTATGTAAAAAACCGTGCTCCATTAGTTCCTTCATCACCGCGGAAACACCACCAGCTCGATCTAAAACTTCTACATGGTTAGAACCAGCTGGACTTAATTTGCATAATTGAGGTGTTTTAGCAGCAATTTGATTGATTTCATCTAATGTCAATACTACTCCCGCTTCATGTGCAATAGCTAAAACATGAAGAATTGTATTAGAAGAGCCTCCTAAAGCCATATCGACCTTTAATGCATTTTCAAAAGCCTCCTTGGTCATGATTTCCCTTGGACGAAGATCTTCTTTCACTAATTCCATTATCTTCATCCCAGCATATTTTGCTAAACGATTTCTAGCAGCCATTACTGCAGGTATTGTACCGTTTCCAGGCAGGCCCATTCCTAACGCTTCTGTTAAACAATTCATTGAATTGGCGGTAAACATTCCTGAACAACTTCCACCACCTGGGCAAGCATTCTCTTCTAAAACATGTAATTCTTGTTCTGTCATCTTTCCAGCCTTCACAGCACCGACCGCTTCAAACATTGTAGCCAGATCGATGAAGTTCTCTCCTACTTGCCCTGCCAACATTGCTCCTCCACTTAAAACAATTGAAGGGAGATTGATTCTAGCAGCAGCCATTAGCATTCCTGGAACTACCTTGTCACAATTAGGCATAAAGACCAATCCATCAAATTGGTGTGCATTAACCACGGTTTCCGCACTATCAGTTATTAACTCTCTACTTGCTAATGAATATTGCATTCCAGTATGGTTCATCGCAATTCCATCACAAACAACAATGGTATTAAACTCAAACGGTGTTCCACCTGCCATCCGTATTCCAGCCTTTACTTCTTCTGCTAATTGTCTTAAATGCTTATGCCCCGGAACAATTTCACTAAAAGAATTAACGATACCAATAAGCGGTCTTTCTAACTCTTCGTCCGTAATACCCATTGATTTAAACAATGCTCTATGTGGTGCTCTTTCAATTCCTTTTGTAACTTTATGTGAATTCATTATTTTGCCTCCTCTTATTATCAATAAAAAAGACTTCATGCCTAAAGCCATAAAAAATTATGGCTTTAGGGACGAAGTCTCGTGGTACCACCCAAATTCATCTTTCTCTCGCAAGAAAGATCTTTGCACGTACTAGTAAATTATATACGCTTTGGTTAACGGCCAATCCCGGACTTTACTACTTTGACATATATTGCAACGTACGAATATCAACATGTCATTTCGCAAAACCGATTCAAAGGTGAGTTCATAAAAGAACTATGGCTAAGTTTGCACCATTCCTTAGCTCTCTAAACATAGTCACCCTTTTACTACTTATCCTTATCCTCATCTTTTGATAATTATACAATTTTTCAATCACGTTAAAGCTTTATAATTTTAAAGCGTTGTCGGATTATATTAATAGAAATTATAAATGCGCACGAAAAGACTGTCAATTACTTTTTTTCTTAATTTTCAGTCATGTGAGATTATGAAAACGCTTAAACAACCAGAATCTCAGTATTTTAAAAAAATAATTATTTTTTCTCCTTTCATTTTGTAACCCCTCTCATAAGAACCATTAAAAACAGTAAAAAAACAAAAAAATAGCCGTAAAACCCTGATTGGTTTTACGGCAACACAACATTAAACTCTCAACCAAAACTCGTTTGGTGAATTAATCATAACATTCTAATGAGATAATGTGAATATGTTTTCCACAAAAAAATCATATATTTTTTTAAGATTTGTTAAAACTCTTGATAACCACTAGGTTCATTACTCGAATTAAAATGTTCATATCTTACATATTGCTTTAGTTTTTCTACAACTTTTGAATCGATTCCAACAAATTGATAGCCTGTAAACCAACGGTCATTGACCACTTTTTCCCATCTCATTCTGCCTTTAATTTTCATCGGAAATTGCGGCAAGTTAAATATGATGATCTCTTTTAACGAATGATCTGACTCTACCCGAACTCCAAAGGGTGAAAAATCTGTAATAATAATATTCTTTTCCATTTGATTTTCTAGTTCATATAACACTGGTAAGCGTAGCTCAATTCTTGGATATTCTCTAGCTAATGATAAAGTATCCCATCTTTCCTCCAATTTCCATACCCTCTTTTTTTTAGAAATTATTATATATATATGTAGTTAAGTGGCAATTTATACAAAAAAAAGTCCCCTATTTAGGGGTAGAAGGTTAGGAATATGTTAAATTACTAATAAAGAATTTGATTTTTTTAAAATCCGACTGCTGAACGATATTCTTTGATCATTCCTTTGGTAATTGCTATTTCGAATTTTTCCTTATCCATTAAAAAAGAATCCTTTGTATGAACATATTTACAGGCATAGAACAAACGGTCAATATTTTTTAATATAAAAGGATCTCCATAGTTCATTTGATAAACCTTTCCCGTTACTTCCATTTGTTACACCTCAATTCGATGTTTTATTAACTGTATTATAACAATATGTACTAACACAAGTCAATAAGTTTTTTAAATTGTTTTATAACAGTATATATAAAGCAAAAAAAATCCCCTCAAACTACATTGAAGGGATTTTTGATAAACGATTAGTTAAGTTGCAAAAATGTGTTTGCCTATTTTTTTGATTTGTGGTCTACTCCATATCCATGAGGATGTTGCTGTATCTGGGTTAAAGTAATACAATGCACCTTTTGCCGGATCCCAACCTCTTATTGCATCTAATGCTGCCTTTTCTGCCGTTTGGTTAGGGTTCAGCCAAAACTGACCATCATCTACAGCAGTAAAAGCACGCTCCTGAAAGATTACTGAGCGAACAGAGTTAGGAAATTGATTTGAATCAATCCTATTAAGGACAACAGCCGCTACTGCCACCTGTCCTTCATACGGTTCTCCTCTTGATTCACTGTATACTAAACGGGTTAACAACTTAAACTCTTCTAAGGACAAGCTGTGTTTCTTCAGTACTTTCCAAGTATTCGGGCCAACAATACCATCATTTAACAATCCATAATTTTTTTGGAATCGTTTAACTGCATTATACGTCTGATAGCCATATTTACCGTCAATCGTTACATTGTAATTCAGCTGTGTTAAACGATATTGCAAGTCCCAGACATCTCCATTACTACTTCCTAGCTTTAGTAATGCGGGGCCATTAGCCTCTGCTGTATTTTGTAGTGGTACAAGTATCAAAGCCGGAATAATAATGAGTGTCATAAATATATTTTTATAGTTTAGTTTCATAATAATTTACTCCTTTCTTACCTGGCATCGGTGTGGTATTTCCTCCTCATGTCCACAAGTAATTCGGGAGAACCTTGTTTACCTAAACTAGTTTACATAATATATTCATCTGATTCAATATCAAAATAATGGTAATAACATTTCAGTATTTTAATCTATGGAAAACCCTTGTCATAGCCCTGAAATTGTGTAAATATAGATGTCAAGACAGTTGTAAATAGTCATGTAAGAGGAGGTCCTATTATGGACATAAGAAAAACCGATATATTAATTATCGGTGGTGGCATTGCAGGCTTAATGACTGCATACTTGCTTTCTTCTCACAAAAAAGTAACCCTAATTACCAAGAAAGGGCTATTTAACAGTAACTCTGTACTAGCACAGGGTGGTATAGCTGCTACTATTTCTCCTAAAGATCATTGGCAAGCCCATTTTAAAGATACCATTGTTGCAGGTAACCACCATAATATCACAGAAACTACGGAGCATTTAGTAAAGATGGGGCCAGTCATTATTGAACAATTAGTGAGCCTTGGGGTTCCTTTCGATAGAATATACAACAATGGCCCTTTATCCCTTGGCAAAGAGGGGGGCCATCTCAGAAGAAGGATTGTTCATGCTGGTGGTGATGCAACAGGTAAAGAAGTAATTCATAGTTTAATCAAACATATTCAACAGCATGTTGATATACATGAAAACGAAACCGTGATTGATCTTATTAAAGACCAGAAAACCTGTATAGGAGCTATTTCTAAAAACGAAAGTAACCAGTTGGTTATTACACAAGCTGAAAATACCATTTTAGCCACTGGAGGCATTGGAGGGCTTTATTCAATTACCACGAATGACAAAACGATTACAGGTGATGGAATGGCGATGGCTTACCGTCTAGGAGCCCGATTATCAGATATGGAGTTTATCCAGTTTCACCCTACCCTATTAGCTAAGGATGGAATTACCTATGGATTAGTTTCTGAGGCGGTTAGAGGGGAAGGTGCTAGATTAATCGATAATGATGGTAATTTTATAATGAAGAATCTTCACCCTTTAGAAGATCTTGCACCACGAGATATCGTTGCTCGAGCAATCTATGATCATATCCAAAAAGGGAAACAGGTATTTTTAGATATAACAATGATTAAAAACTTCAAAGAACGTTTTCCTTCAATCTATAAAATGTGCAAAGAAAACAAAATTAATATTTCTAGTGGTTATTTACCAATTGCTCCTGGTGCTCATTTTATTATGGGCGGAATTAAAACTAATCTTACAGGCCAAACCTCAATTAACAATCTTTTTGCGATTGGTGAAGTAGCCCATACTGGAGTTCATGGAGCTAACCGTTTAGCTAGTAACTCCCTTTTAGAAGGGGCAGTTTTTGCTAATAATGTGGCCGAATATATTTTATCTCAGCCTAAAATTAATGTTATTAATCATCGTAACTCGGTTTGGTGGAAAAAGCTTAATCTCGCAACGAAAGTGGAACACAATAATTTACCAGAGCTTAAAGAAATCCAGAAAATGATGATGAAATATGTTGGCATTGTTCGTGATCAACAAGGTTTATTTACCATAAAGAAATGGATTGAACAATATTTAGTTCCTTTTGAAGAGCTACAATTAATTCATCAATCTACAGAAAACATTAAAAAAATTAATATGCTTACTGTTAGCTGGTTAATTACTACGTCGGCTTTAGAGCGAACCGAAAGTCGTGGTGGCCATTACCGGATTGATTATCCGAATTCTAATGATACAGAGTGGTTTCAGAAATATATTACTAGATGGAGGGAAAAGGATGAACGAACTCAAATTAACCTCACTGCTTCAACAATGGTTTATTGAGGATATAGGTGAAGGAGATTTAACAAGTGAAAGCATTTTTGCAGTGGATGATCGTGGTTGTGGTCAATTTCTCGCTAAAGATTCCGGAGTAATTGCTGGTATTTCTATTATTAAAAAAGGATACGAACTACTCCATCCAGAAATTGAAGTCCAGCTTCTTGTGCAAGATGGCCAATTAATTGAAAAAGGTCAGATTCTCGCAACTGCTTGTGGTCCAATTCGGTATTTATTAACTGGTGAACGTGTCATTCTAAATCTCATTCAGCATTTAAGCGGAATTGCAACAATGACCCATCTCGCAACCAAAAATTTAAACAGTAATCATACAAGAGTTTGTGATACGCGAAAAACAACCCCAGGTTTAAGAATGCTAGAAAAGTACGCTGTTCGCTGTGGTGGCGGCTTTAATCATCGATTAGGCCTATATGACGGAGTGATGATCAAGGATAATCACATTGCACATATGGGAAGTATTTTAAAAGCAGTTGCCAAGGTAAAAGAAAAGTTAGGCCATATGGTCAAGGTAGAAGTGGAAATTGAAACAAAAGAAGAACTATTGGAGGCAATTGAAGCCAAGGCAGATGTAATTTTACTTGATAATTTATCACCAGATAAGGTAAAGGAGTTTGTCGCTCTAATTCCAGATTATATTATTACTGAAGCCTCTGGTGGAATTACAATTTCTAATATTGCCGACTATGCGCATACAGGTGTTGATTATATCTCTTTAGGTGCACTCACCCATTCTGTAACATCCTTAGATATCAGCTTTAATATTGTTGGAGGGAAGAAAGCATGAAGCTACTTGACAGATTAGATCAAATGGAAGCAAGAATCTTAGAGATTAAAGAAAAATTCGGGGATCGTTTATATATTCCAGGTCATCACTACCAAAAAGATGAAGTGATACAGTTTGCAGATGATACTGGTGACTCCTTACAGCTCTCACAATTAGCAGCAAAAAACGATAAAGCGGAATTTATTGTTTTTTGTGGTGTTCATTTTATGGCAGAAACTGCAGATATTTTGACAACTCCTAATCAAAAAGTAATCATCCCAGATTTAAATGCTGGATGTTCAATGGCAGATATGGCCAACATGGAACAAACAAATATTGCTTGGCGTAATTTAACGAGTGCTTTTGGAGAAACGATTATTCCTTTGACTTATGTTAATTCAACTGCAGCAATCAAGGCTTTCGTAGGAAAGCATGGTGGAGCTGCACTCACTTCCTCTAATGCAAAAGAAGTGTTGAGTTGGGCATTAAACCAAAAGGAAAGAGTTTTATTTTTACCTGATCAACACCTAGGAAGAAATACCGCCTTTGACTTAGGGATACCCTTAGAAAAAATGGCAGTTTGGAACCCAATTAAGCATCAATTGGAGTATGAAGGCAGTTTAGAAGAGATTAAAATCATTTTATGGAAGGGCCATTGCTCTGTTCATCAAAATTTCTCTAAAATGAATATTGATCAAATACGAAAACAAAAACCAGATATGAAAATTATTGTTCATCCAGAGTGCACTTTTGATATTGTACAGTTAGCGGATGAAAATGGATCTACCAATAAAATTGTTAAAACAATTGAAAACTCCCCAAGTGGTAGTAAGTGGGCAATTGGAACTGAAACCAATCTTGTTTACCGTTTAGCGAAGCAGTTTCCTGATAAAGAAATTATTTCTCTCAATCCTTATAGCTGCAATTGTTCAACTATGAATCGAATTAAGCTAGTAGACTTATATCATGTTTTAGAAAAACTAGACCAAGGGGAAATTATAAATCAAATTAGTGTAGATGAGGAAACTGCAAAATATGCAAAACTAGCACTTGATCGTATGTTAACTATATGATGGAGAAAGAAAAAATGGCGAATGTGAATTTCACACTCGCCGTTTTTATTAGTTTATTTGTTTTTTTATAGTCCTTGGCCAGCAGTAATTAACGCTAATTTATAGACATCCTCTGCGTTACAGCCACGGGATAAGTCATTCACAGGTTTATTTAGACCTTGTAGAATTGGACCGATTGCTTCAAATCCACCTAAACGCTGTACCATTTTATAACCAATATTCCCCGCTTCAAGACTTGGGAAAATGAATACATTCGCTTCTCCTTTTAATGGAGATTCAGGAGCTTTCTTACTTGCTACAGAAGGAACAAATGCTGCGTCAAATTGGAATTCTCCATCAATTAATAGCTCAGGAGCCGCTTCTTGTGCTAATTTTGTAGCTTCAACCACTTTTTCGGTTTCTGGTGAAACAGCAGAACCCTTTGTAGAAAAGCTTAGCATTGCTACCTTTGGTTCAATATCAAAAATCTTTGCGGTTTCTGCGCTAACAATTGCGGTTTCCGCTAAGTCATTTTTATCTGGCGAAATATTAATCGCACAATCAGCAAAAATATATTTTTGCTCTTCTTTTACCATTAAAAATGCACCTGAAGTTTTTTTAATGCCATTTTTCGTTTTAATAATCTGTAATGCAGGACGAACAGTATCTGCTGTTGAATGAGCTGCACCACTGACAAGACCAATTGCTTTCTCCATATATACCAGCATCGTACCAAAATAATTCTCATCTAATAAAATCTTTTTCGCATCTTCTGGTGATACTTTTCCTTTTCGTCTCTCTACAAAAGATGTAATCATATGATCCATTTCGCTGTAGTTGTTTGGATCAAGAATTTGATAATCACCAAATTGAAGACCTAATTCATTGCTCTTCTTTTCAATCTCCTGTTGATTGCCAATTAAAATAGGTTTTAATATCCCTTCCTTTGACAATCTAGCAGTTGCTTCTAAAATTCTTTCGTCTAAGCCTTCAGGAAAAACTATACTTGGATAGGACTTGCTAATCGTTGCTTTCAACTGTTCAAAAAGACCATTACTCACTTTTATTCCTCCTATATTTAAAGCATCTAAACTGTAAAATATACTAATAAAGGTAACATTAGCTATTATAAAGTAAATGTTTCGTTAGTTAAAGCAGTCTTCTTAAATTCAAATTATTTCAAAAATTGAGGGAAACTATGATTATCTATATTATTTAAATTCTCCATTCTACCGATAATCATTCAGTTAAAATATATGGTCCTTGTTTTGTTATCGCGATAGTATGTTCATATTGAGCTGCTAAACTATGATCAACCGTTTTTGCAGTCCAGCCATCCTCTGTAATATAAGCAAATACAGAACCTCTTGTGATCATTGGTTCAATGGTGATAACCATCCCTTCCTTTAAAACGATTCCTTGATTAGGAGAACCAAAATGAGGTACTTTAGGATCTTCATGTAATTTCCTGCCTATTCCATGCCCAACAAATTGTCTTACAACAGACAAACCATCTGCCTCTGCATAGGATTGAATCGCGTGAGAAATATCACCGATTCGATTGCCAATAACCGCTTTTTCTATTCCAAGATATAATGATTTTTTGGTAACGTTCATTAGATGTAATGCTTCACTAGAAATATTCCCTACAGCATATGTCCAAGCAGAATCTGCTAACCATCCATTTTTGTTGACAACAATATCAATGGTGACTATATCACCCTCTTGTAATGGGCTGTTTGCAGGGAAACCATGACAAATTACCTCATTGACAGATGAACAAGTAGCAAAAGGAAATCCTTTATATCCCTTTTGTTCAGGGGTTGCACCATGACTTGCTAAATATTGCTCCACAAATTGATCGATTTCTAAAGTTGTAACCCCAGGTCTTATTCGCTTTTCGATTTCTTTATGACAATTTGCAAGAATTACTCCAGCTTCTCGCATTTTTTCTATTTCTTCTTTTGACTTTAATTTAATCATAAAAGCACCTCTTTTCCATCACGGTAATACATCCTATGTCTAGAAAAGCTTGGTTTATGTCGCTTTTAAGTTTTAATTCAGTTTAGTCGATAATTCCTCACCAAATGCATGCAATTCCTCAGCAAGCTTTGCTATCTCCTGACTTGAATCAGACACTTGCTCTGACATTGCAGAGAAGTGTTTTACCTGATTGGTTACTGTGGTAACCTGCTCAAGGTTATTTGCAATTCCATGAATCATTGTCTCTAACTCGTGCTTTAACTGTTCGGTGTATTTTCCACCTTGATTGACAGAATCATCTGTTTGCTTTACCACTTCTAGCATATCTTCTACTGCCTCATGGGATTTAGTGATAAGATTTCTAATATCTTCAAGAGCTGTTTGAGTACTTTGGGCCAAGTTTTTCACTTCCTCAGCAACTACCGCAAATCCTTTGCCATGCTCCCCAG
>DJVJ01000031.1 GCA_002441135.1 Caryophanales bacterium UBA6259
TCTGGCGGAGAAGGAGGGATTCGAACCCACGGGACGTTGCCGCCCAGACGCTCTCCAAGCGCCCGCCTTCGACCACTCGGCCACTTCTCCATTTGCGATATTTATTATATGGCGGAGAGAGTGGGATTTGAACCCACGGTACGGCTATTTACCGCACAACGGTTTTCGAGACCGCCACCTTAAGCCACTCGGACATCTCTCCTGAATGTCAAACATTGTAACATCTTATTCATAAAAATTCAATAGGCTTCAATTTCCAATGATGATTACCACATTCCTAAAAATTGAGTAATGATAATAATAGTTCCTAATGTCCATACATAATAAGAAAACACTTTTAAAGAACCTTTTTGCAATATATTTAACATCCACTTTACTGCGATATAGCCGGAAATGGCAGCTGCCAATGTTCCAACAATCATCGGAATAATACCAATAGAATTTAGTGCAGCAATTTCTTCACCATTAGTTAATTTTGCTCCTTGTAGGACAACTGCCCCTAAAATTGCGGGTAAAGAAATTAAGAAAGAAAATTTAGCGGCATCCCCTTTTTGTACGCCAGCAAATAAGGCACCTGAAATCGTTAAACCAGACCTTGAAATTGCAGGGAGAATTGCAGCTCCCTGAAGGGTACCTACCAAAATAGCATCCCTATATCGGATTTGATCGATATTCTTATGTCCTCTTTCCTTCGCGCGATCAGCAAACCAAAGAATAAAACCCGTCACTAGGAATTCCCACCCAACGGTAATCCCAGTTCTTGATATTTCTTCAAAAAAATCTTCAAAGGCTAGCCCAATAAAAGCAGTAGGAATTGTGCCAGCAATAATAAGCAAGCTTAATTTACTGAATGGGTTTCGGATTAAATAGATAATTTCCTTCCAAAAAACAATAACAACAGAGACCAATGTACCTAAATGCATCATGGTATCTAAGAATAATCCCGCCTCAGACAAGCCAAAAAGTTTTCTAAATACTAATAAATGCCCTGTAGAGCTTATTGGTAAAAACTCTGTTAAACCTTGTACAATACCCAAAATAATTGATTTTAATAATTCTTCCATGTTCTCCTCCAAAAGGTTATTTTTATTTACATTTATCTAACCAATAATTAATTTTTCTGATGGATATTTTACTTTTGCTTTTGGAGCTTCCTTTTTAAAGATAAACAATAAGGAAAGTAATCCAATTCGACCAACAAACATTAAAAAAGTAATAATTAACTTTCCTAAATTTGTTAACTCACTAGTTATCCCCATCGATAATCCTGTAGTACCAAATGCTGATGCTACTTCAAAAACAATCTCCATCAGTGTGTGCGTTCCACCCTCCACTGCATCCAGCAAAATAATCGCCGCACTAAGTAAAATTGCAGCAGCAGAGAAAACAACAAAGCTTTTTAAAATGTCCTCTTCATCTAGACGACGGTTAAAAACTCTTACTTCTTTATTTCCTTTTGAAAAGGTAAACAAGGTTAATACCACCACTGCAAAAGTGGTGGTGCGAATTCCACCGCCAACACTTGAAGGACTTGCACCAATAATCATTAATACAGCTATAAAAAACAAAGTTTGTGTACTTAGTAAAGAGATATCCATCGTGGCAAATCCGCCATTTCTGGAGGTTACAGAATTAAATAGTGAATAAAACAATTTTTCATGCCAACTCAGATTGGCAAAATATAAACTGTTTTCCAATAGAAAAATTCCTAATGCCCCTAATAATATCAAAGTAAAAAACGTTGTGGTAGTTAATTTAGTATACAATGAAAAACGAAAATTCCTTTTATTTTGTTGTGTCAAAGAGATAATATATTCTCTTACCTCTATTAAAACAGGGAAACCAACTGCACCTAGTATTAGTAATAACATCATTACAACTTGAACAAAGTAATCATTAGAAAAACGAAATAATGAATCTCCAAAAAGATCAAATCCAGCATTAGTATAGGCAGATAACGAATGCCAAAAACCATAAAAATATGCCTGATGCCAGTAATCATAAAATTTTAAAAAATAGGTACCTAGAATAATTCCTCCAAATATTTCAATTAAAATTGCCATTCCTAACACAATTTTCATTAATTTCACTAATCCAGACAAACCTGTTTGATTTTGGTCAATCATAATTAATTGTCTTTCTTTCAACCCAATTTTTCTACCCATTAGCAACCAAACAAAAGTTCCTAATGTCATAATTCCAATACCACCAAATTGTAAAAAAACAGCCAATACAATCTTGCCTGCTACATTAAAGGTATCAGCAACATTTAATACAGATAAACCTGTTACACTAATTGCACTAACTGCAGTAAATATTGAATCGATAAATCTTATTTCAACACCACTTTTATGAAAAATGGGCATACTAAAAACGAAGCTTCCTAAGACAGAAGCAATTAAATAGGAAATAACAATAATTTGAACACTCGTTAATTTAAGCTTCTTCAATCTATCATTAAACATTACGGTACTCCCTAACATAAAAATGATATCCTTCTACCCTGATTATTCTAACATAGGAATTGCAAACAATTAACCCTTTTCTCTTTCGACA
The DNA here is from genome assembly GCA_002441135.1 of Caryophanales bacterium UBA6259. Classification (GTDB taxonomy): domain Bacteria; phylum Bacillota; class Bacilli; order Tepidibacillales; family Tepidibacillaceae; genus UBA6259. The sequence goes on from DJVJ01000031.1 coordinate 2,557, forward strand.
CGCAATTTTCTAAAAAACTGTTTTAATAGCTGGGAGCTTTCCTCTGCTAAATGACCTGGGACTACCTCTAACTGATGATTGAATCGGTTGTCTTCTAAAAGATTACAAAGTGAACCCGCACATCCTGCCTTTGGATCAGCTGCTCCATAAACCACTTTATCTAACCTAGCCTGTATAAGTGCTCCAGCACACATTTGACATGGCTCTAATGTTACATAAAGAGTACACCCGTGTAATCGCCATCCCCCCAATACCTCACTTGCCTCCTGAATAGCTAATATTTCGGCATGAGCGGTTGGATCCTTGTAGGTCTCTCTCAAGTTAAAACCTCTAGCGATAACCTTACCATCTTTTACAATAACAGCACCAATTGGTACTTCTCCTAAAGCTTCTGCTTTCTTTGCTTCTTGCATTGCTTCCTTCATAAATATAGTATCTTGCTCATTCTCCATTATTATCACCTATTTCACTATCTTTAATAATTGCCTTATAATTGTCAATTTCTTTTGAACACTTTGTGAACTACTGAACAATAATATTGTATTGTCCTATCAAAAGATTTAATATGAAATCAAGATAAGTGAATGAACTTCACCTATCAAAACCTTCAGACCGCCTTACCTTCACATATACTTACTCCATCCTTTAGGAAAAAGTGTTAGCCCCGCTTTTTCCTTCTTTTTTTTCAAATTTTTTTAAAGGTATGTAGGAATTATAAACCATTTTTAGATTCTTTTCTATTTCTTGACCTTTCCCTAAAAATGAGCCACAATAATAAAAGCAGAGATACATCGTTATTTTGAAATTAATATTAGGGGAGATAAATTTTGGAAATCAGTCTATTTTCGATTCTAATTTTAGGATTTGTTCTTGGGGTCAAGCATGCTATAGAACCCGATCATATAATTGCAGTGTCTACTATCGCTAGTCATAGTAAAAAACTTTGGCGTTCCTCATTAGCAGGTGTTTTCTGGGGAGTTGGCCATACTTTAACTTTATTTATTGTCAGTATGCTTATAATCGCATTTAAATTCGAAATTCCGGAAAAATGGGCATTATCCTTTGAATTTTTAGTAGGTATTATGCTTGTTTATCTTGGTTTGACTAGTTTCTTATCCTTTAAAAAGAAAAAAATACATGTTCACCATCACGAACATGGTGGATTACAACATAATCATTTTCATGATAAACAAAGCTGCCCTGATCATCAACATCGAGATATATCCTATCTAAAATCCATGTTCATTGGCATTATCCATGGATTAGCAGGAAGTGCCGCAATGGTGATCTTAACCATGTCTACCGTTCAAAGCATTGGGCAAGTAGTTTTATATTTACTTGTTTTTGGTTTAGGTACCTTAACAGGAATGCTTCTATTTACAACGATCATTGGTGCACCATTTGTCTTTACCGCCAATTCAAAAAGCAAGTTAAATCAAGTGCTAACTCAAGTTGCTGGCGGAATAAGTATCGTGTTTGGTTTTTATTATATGTATAACTTAGGATTTACAGAAGGGCTTTTCCAAATGTGGTTTAAATAAAAAAGGTTCTGCATGATGCAGAACCTTTTGCTTATACCTTAAAAGGACTTGGCAAAAGCCAAGCTTTTTTAATGTGCTAAAAATGGTGTGCCCGAGAGGATTCGAACCTCCGACCTGCAGTTTAGGAAACTGTCGCTCTATCCTGCTGAGCTACGGGCACAAAAAAGATTGTAATTATTTAAGTATAAAAAAAGACCTAGATAGCTAATGCTACGGTCATATGTAATATGGCGGAGAGGGTGGGATTCGAACCCACGGTACGCTCACACGCACGCTGGTTTTCAAGACCAGTGCCTTAAACCGCTCGACCACCTCTCCATATGCAACTGTCAACGAATTAAATAATAACATATTCTCATCATAATTAGCAAGTATCTAAACAAAAAAAATAAAAGGTAAAATTTGGAGACCTGCAATAAAACCGATGCAGGCCTCTTTTTTATTAACCTAATTTATTTATTGGTTTTTTTAGTGATTCTCTCTATTCCACCCATATAGTTTCTTAATGCCTTAGGAACAATAACACTACCATCCTCTTGCTGGTAATTTTCTAAAATCGCTGCTACAGTTCTTCCAATGGCTAGCCCTGAACCATTTAACGTATGAACAAATTCAGGTTTCGCTTTTTTATCACGACGGAAACGGATATTCGCTCTCCTTGCCTGGAAATCTTCAAAATTACTCACAGAGGAAATCTCGCGATAAGTATTAAAGCTTGGTAACCAAACCTCAATATCATACTTTTTAGCTGCAGTAAATCCTAAATCGGCTGTACACATATTTAGTACTTGATATGGCAACTCAAGGAGCTGTAATACCTTCTCTGCATTACCTACTAGCTTTTCGAGTTCGTTATAAGATTCTTCTGGATGAACAAACTTTACTAGCTCCACTTTATTAAATTGATGTAAACGAATTAATCCTCTGGTATCACGACCTGCTGAACCTGCTTCAGAACGGAAACAGGCACTAAAAGCGGCATAATATTTAGGAAGATCTTCATTATCCAGAATTTGATCTCTATGCATGTTGGTTACAGGAACCTCTGCAGTTGGAATTAAAAAGTAATCGGTATCTTGTAATTTAAAAGCATCTTCTTCAAACTTAGGTAATTGTCCAGTTCCTGTCATGCTATCTCGATTTACAATATAAGGAGGTATTATTTCCTCATAACCATGCTCATTTATATGCAAATCTAACATGAAATTCATTAATGCTCTTTCTAACCTTGCTCCAAGGCCTTTATAGAATACAAAACGAGAGCCCGCAACCTTTGATGCAGTCTCAAAATCTAAAATCCCTAAGTTTTCCGCTACTTCAAAGTGAGGTTTAGGCTCAAAGCTAAAATTCGTTTTTTCACCCCAAAAACGAATTGGAATATTGTCATCCTCGGTTTCTCCAATAGGTACACTCTCATGAGGGATATTAGGAATTCTCAATAATAAATCATAAATTTGCTCATCAAGAACCTTAATTTCTTCATCAAGTACCTTAATTTTATCTCCAACTTCTCTCATTTCGATAATTAATTGTTCCGCATCTGCTTTTTCCTTTTTTAACTTTGCCACTTCCTGCGAAACAGTGTTTCTTCTATTTTTTAATTGTTCCGTTTCAAAAATCAAATTTCTTCTTTTCTCATCTAACTCAGTAAATGCATCAATTTCATTAATTTTTTCATTTCGATGCTTTAACGCTTCTTTAACCTTTTCTAAGTCATTTCTCAATATTTTAATATCAAGCATTGGTTAACCCCCTTAAAATATTTTCAATTTAATATAGATTTAAAGACAAATAAAAAAAGCACTCATCCCCAAAAGGGACGGTGCTTAGACCGCGATACCACCCTAATTGCCTTATACCATAAATACGATATCAGACCACTTCATTCAATAACGGTTTTTTAAACCGAGTTTTCCTACTAGCCTATCCTTCAGAAAACTACTCAGAGATGGATTCTTTAGATACAGGGACGGTTTTCACCAACCACCGACTCTCTACATTTTCCATGTATTCTAAATACTATTTCTCGTCAACATTTTTAAATATATAGCTATTTGTAATTAATAATTTACACTATTTTAATTTTTTATGCAAGAAAAGATTAGAAAAGCTTGGCTTGTCGCCAAGTCTATAGCGAAAGCCTTAGTTTTTCTGATACTTTATTCCTTTAAAGAATTTAAACTTCCTTAAAGTATTAGAAAAGAGAGGGAAAATCCCTCTCCTTATGATTGATATTCTTTTACCATTTCTACAAAATAACGATGAATTCGTGGATCTAAGGTTAATTCTGGATGAAAAGCAGTAGCTAATAGATGGCCATCCCTAGCCGCCACAATCTTATCCTCAAAGGTAGCAAGTACTTCACCCCGGAATACCTCCATGATATATGGAGCTCTAATAAAAACTGCTCTAAAATCCTCAGCAATACCTTTAATTTCTAAGTCCACTTCAAAGCTTTCTTTTTGTCTACCAAAGGCATTGCGTTCTACCTTGGTGTCCATCAAGCCAAGATGAACAGTATCTGTTCCATTAATCTCTTTAGCAATCAAAATCAATCCGGCACACGTTCCAAATACCGGTTTCTTTTTATTCGAAAAGTCAATTAGAGCATCGATAAAACCATATTTATTCATCAATTTACTAATTGCTGTGCTTTCACCGCCAGGAATAATAATTCCTTGGATTTCATCCAGTTGCTCCACTTTTTTAATCGCTACTGCCTCAGCACCGGCCATTTCGATCATACGCATATGTTCAGCAACTGCACCTTGTAACGCTAAAACCCCAATTTTCATCTCTATTACCAGCCTCTTTTAGCCATTTTTTCATTTTCTGTAAGTGTAGAGATTTCGATTCCCTTCATAGGGTTACCTAATCCTTTAGATAATTCAGCCATTAACACATAATCTGTATAATGAGTCGTTGCCTCAACAATAGCTTTAGCAAATTTTTCAGGATTTTCGGACTTGAAAATACCGGATCCTACAAATACTCCATCCGCACCAAGCTGCATCATTAACGCTGCATCTGCAGGTGTAGAAATTCCGCCAGCAGCAAAGTTTACTACTGGTAATTTGCCATGCTCATGTACATATAATAAAAGCTCATATGGAGCTCCTAATACCTTTGCTTCATTCATTAGCTCATCCTTAGACATTCCTTGAACCTTACGCATTTGACTCATCATTGTACGCATATGACGAACTGCTTCTACCACGTTACCAGTACCTGGCTCACCCTTAGTACGAAGCATGGAGGAACCCTCACCAATACGGCGTAGTGCTTCTCCTAGATCCCTTGCACCATTAACAAAAGGTACTGTAAATTCTTGTTTATTAATATGATAAACCTCATCCGCAGGAGTTAATACTTCACTCTCATCAATATAGTCAACGCCCATTGCTTCAAGAATACGAGCTTCTACAAAATGCCCAATTCTTGCTTTAGCCATAACAGGAATAGAAACAGCTTTCATTACTTCTTCAACAATCGTTGGATCTGCCATTCTAGCTACTCCACCTGCAGCACGAATATCTGCTGGTACTCTTTCTAAAGCCATTACAGCAACTGCACCTGCAGCTTCTGCAATTTTTGCTTGTTCTGCGTTAACAACATCCATAATAACGCCGCCCTTTTGCATTTCAGCCATTCCACGTTTAACGCGAGTTGTACCTTGCTCCACCATTTATCATTTCCTCCTAAAGTGTTTTAATATCTATCAATCAATTTTAACGAATTAATAAAAAAATAACAACGGGTATTTAAAAAGCCTAAACTAAAACCTGAGTTTACAGCAAGTTAAAGCTTAAGCTTTTTAAATTATATTTTGCTAGCTTTCAAACGAACTTTCGTTAGAAAATACCCTTTATACTATCTGCAATTCCACCAAAAATGCCACCAATAACAGAAAATAATTGACGGAAAAACAGTCGAATAAATCCTGCTTTTTCTACATCTTCTTGCGCTATAATTGTAACTTCACTTAAAGATTTAATTTTTTCATTCAAGTAATCATATTGTTCCTTACCTGTATATTCTACAGTGACTTTGCCTAAAATATCCTGATTTTTAATTGGAGCTACAATTTTTTCATTTAGCACAACCTTTGGTTGATATAACTCCTTTTCGCCTCTTTTAATCATCACAGATACATTACTAGCAGTTAAAGCCCCTACTTCTTTCTCTTTTCCTTTTTCTACAGCAATCTTCTCAAATCCAGGAATTTGTTCTTTTCCTTTAATTAAATCGATTACTTCAAAATTAGAGAAGCCATAATCCATTAATTTTTTTGTTTCCATGAAACGCTCTTCTACTGAATTTGTACCTTGAACAACAGTAATTAATCTCATGCCTCTTTGTTCCGCAGTACCAGTAAAGTTGTATCCTGCTTGTGTGGTATGTCCTGTTTTCATTCCATCCATTCCTTGAACTAAGTTGCCGTATACTAAGCCAGGAAGCATAAAATTGAAATTTGGTAGGTCCATTTCATTTGCTTCTCCCTCACGGAACTTGATTCTAGGGGTACTGTTAAATTCAAGACTCTCAGGATAATCATTAATTAAATGCCATGCTAAAATTGCGGAATCTCTAGCTGACATTACAGTATCTCCTTCGATATTTGGAGAATATTGACCTAGTTCATCCTTTGGAAAACCAGTAGAAGTTGCAAAATGGCTTTGATCCATTCCAAATTCCTTTGCTTTTTCATTCATCAAACCTGCAAAGTTTGTTTCACTTCCAGCTAAATGTTCTGCTAAAGCCACAGATGCATCATTTGCCGAATAAACAGTTAAAGCATACATTAATTCCTTAACTGTTCTTTTTTCTCCTAATGCTAGAAATACTCTTGATCCACCATTTACTCCCATCCAATGTGCATAATCGCTAGCAGTAACAACGTCATCCCAATTTAATTTTCCTTCATCTACCGCTTCTAAAATGAGGTACTCTGTCATCATCTTAGTCATACTAGCTGGTGGTAAAGCAAGGTCTGGGTTCTGACTATATAAGATTTTCCCTGAAATTGCATCCACTAAAATAGCCGATTTAGCATTGATAGTAAGATTAGCTTCAGCGCCTACAATACTAGGAGCAACACTAGTAAAAAGAAAAATAAAGACAAATAGAAAAATAACAACACGCTTTTTAAAATTTCCCAAAATGACACCCCCGATGATTTTATAACATCCATATTTTATCATAGTTATTAACTAAAAAAGATAGGGAAATGTTTCCCTATCCTCATAAATTATTGATTTTTATTACAATCACTTTTGCTAAATAGAGTAATTGGGTGATTCTTTTGTAATCTGAACATCGTGAGGATGACTTTCCTTTAATCCTGCAGCTGTAATTTTGATAAACTGCCCATTATTTCTTAAATCTTCAAGCGTTCTTGTACCACAGTAGCCCATTCCAGATCTTAATCCACCAATTAATTGATATATAATATCTGCTAAAGGACCTTTATAGGCGACTCTTCCCTCTATACCTTCTGGTACAAGCTTAAGTGTATTCTCTTGGAAATATCGATCCTTACTTCCTGCATTCATCGCACCGATGGATCCCATTCCACGATATACCTTATACCTTCTTCCTTGGAATGTTTCAAAATCTCCAGGACTTTCATCTGTTCCAGCCAACAAACTACCAATCATCACTGCATCAGCACCAGCAGCAATGGCTTTCGTAATATCACCTGAATATTTAATTCCGCCATCAGCAATAATTGGTACTCCATATTCTCGAGCAACTAATGCACTATCATTTATTGCTGTTATTTGTGGAACTCCTATACCTGCAACTACACGAGTCGTACATATAGAACCTGGTCCAATTCCAACTTTTACAACAGAAGCTCCAGCTTCAATTAAATCTCTTGTTGCATCACCAGTGGCCACATTTCCTGCAATGATTAACAAATTAGGATAAATTCCTCTTAATTCTCGAACTGTATCCAACACTCCTTTTGAATGTCCATGAGCAGTATCGACAACTAAAGCATCCACCCCAGCCTTAACTAATGCTTCAGCTCTTTGTAATGTATCACGGGTTACACCAATAGCTGCACCTACAATCAGTCTGCCTTGTTCATCTTTTGCCGAATTAGGAAATTGGATCGCTTTTTCAATATCCTTTATCGTTATTAGACCCTTTAATTTCCGATCTTGATCGATTAAGGGCAATTTCTCAATTTTATGTTGCTGTAAAATCCCTTTTGCTTCCTCTAGCGTCGTTCCGACTGATGCGGTGATTAAATTTTCTTTTGTCATTACGTCACTAATAGCTAAAGAATAATCCTTAACAAAACGTAGATCTCGGTTTGTAATAATTCCCACTAGCTCATCCTGCTTATTTACAATTGGTACCCCAGATATCCTATATTTAGCCATTAGTTTTTCTGCATCTAAAACCTGATGTTCAGGAGTTAATGAAAATGGATTAGTAATAACTCCACTTTCTGATCGTTTAACACGATCCACCTCTTCCGCTTGACGTTCAATAGTCATATTCTTATGGATAATTCCAAGGCCACCTTGCCTAGCCATAGCAATTGCCATGTTTGCTTCAGTTACTGTATCCATACCTGCACTAATTATAGGTGTATTTAATTTTAAGTGCCCTAGCTTTGTGGATGTATTAACATCCTTAGGTAAAATGTCTGACCTAGCAGGCAATAATAGTACATCGTCAAATGTAAGCCCCTCTTTAACAAACTTTGTTTCCCACATTTCCTTAAGCTCTCCTTTAAAATCTAAATTAAATACTTTATATAGCGTGTCGAATAATATTATGCCAAGTTTAACAAAGCACTATTATAGTGTCAAGAATCATAATTAAAGGATTAAAGGGGAAAATAAAAAAAAAATTCAGATGGACATCAAGGAGTCTCTTATATGGAGCTTATTAAACATCTTAAAAGTGAAAGGCCTTATCAAGAAATGTGGAACACCTTTGTTTATTTCGAAAGTGAACCCACTACTAAAGAATTTTTAGAAAAAATATATATAAAGAACGGGTACGATGAAAGTTTTAAGTATGCCTTTTTAAATACATCTAAGTTTATATACTTTATAAAGCAATCTAAGGAATACTTCCATTCTGCTGAGAACAGCAATATTTTAGTGAAACCACTATTGATTTATTATGGAATGATGAACCTAATTAAAGCAATTGTTCTTACTAAAGATCCCGATTATCCTAGAAATTCAGGAGTATTAAGACATGGAATAACGACACGGAAACTTAAAAAAAACAATTATTCCTTTCGGGATGATGAAATTAAAATTCAAAAAGAAGGACTTCTACCACACTTTTACTCTTTAGTAACTAATCATTCATCAGACAAAATAGAAGGAAATAAATATCAAATTAAAGAATTAATTTCTCTTTTACCTGAATTACAAACTAGCTATCAAAGAATTTTTCAGCAGCAGCTTCTCTATCCTATTGAAATTTCAATAGAAAATCATAATAAAAAAACTCAAACCTTAATGCTAAGAATACCAAAGAAGGTACTTCAATTTTTTAATCAAGATCAAAAGAAATTTTGTAAGGATTTGAATCTTTATAATCAAAAAAAGGATTTTACATTTTCCCTTTGTCAAAATGTTGATCAACAAAATATTGAATATAGTAAATTTCTAAGTGAAGATGCTATTTATATCGATTATTTAATAAAAAACGAAAATGTTAATAACCTAAGCTATTATAACATTTTCCAAAATCCAATGATAATCCAAGATTTTAAAGGAAACTATTTTATTAAACCGATTATTGACACTAAGCTTATTCTACCTGAGTTAATGATTTATTATATGATCATGTATAACCTAGGAATGTTGTGCCGTTATGAAACTGAATTGTGGGGAGATATAAATTTTTCCTTCACCTCTGAAGATATGTATATTATTAATGAGTTTATCAATATTAGTCTAAGAAAATTTCCTAACCTAGTGTTAAATCTTTTGTTTAATGAAATATTAGTTTTCGATAGCATCTAAACTTAATTTCTCAACTATTTAATAAGGTGGTTAGAATTATGAAAAATTTTAATATAAAAATAGTGAGCTCAGTTATAACAATCTTATTACTGTTTAGTGGAGCTGTATCAGCCGCACCTTATACCATCAAAGATGGGGACACACTATGGGAAATAGCGCAAAGATATGGTACTGGAACAGATGCATTAATGAAAGCTAATAATCTAAAATCATCATTACTAAGTGTAGGCCAAAAAATTCAAGTACCTGATTCATCAACCTATTTCGTCAATTATGGTGATACTCTTTGGGAAATTGCGGAAAGGTTCGGTGTTACAGTATCGAGTATATTAAAGCATAATAATATTAAAGAGGCAGATATTCTTACAATTGGGCAAATTATTAAAATCCCACAACAGACAGGCACAGAGGCAAAAGTACAACAATTAGTTCAAGCTGGATTAAAATATCTAGGTCACCCATATGAATTTGGGGCGAGTAATAATCAGACAAGAACATTTGACTGTTCCTCCTTTACCCAAAGATCATTTAAGGATATTGGAATAGAAATAGAACGCTCATCACGATCTCAATATGCATATCCACCAGGTCGTTATATTGAAAAATCCAAAATAAAAAAAGGTGATTTACTATTTTTTGATTATGCAAGGGATGGAAAAATAGACCATGTTGCAATTTACTACGGAAATAACAAATTACTTCATACTTATCGTCCAGAAGGAGTAGAGGTTGGCGATTTTTCAGAGTATTGGCAGGAACGCTATGTAGGTGCAAAAAGAATTATTGAATGACTTGACTTGCAGGACGCAAGTCGTTCNNGGACGTGATTGTTCTTAGTCGAACTTCCGTTTAAAAGGACGCAAGTCGTTCGACGTTAATCACAGGACGTGATTGTTTTTAATGGATGTTGCGAGTAGTCCGTTGCTTATAGGTTTTAATGTGTACAAAAAAAACAGATCTTAATAATGATCTGCTTTTTTTGTGCCTGGCGCGTCACCAAGTCTACCGGCCACGTCCTATGGCCAGACTTGGTTCTAGTCCATCCTGGCCGTCGCTACCCATTCGAGGATGTTAAGAGTAGGAAGTCGCATATTTGCATTTTTACATACAAAAAAACAGCTCAGTAAGAGCTGTTTTTTCTGTTGCCTGGCGACGTCCTACTCTTCCAGGACCCTGCGGTCCAAGTACCATCGGCGCTGGAGGGCTTAACGGTCGTGTTCGGGATGGGTACGCGTGTTTCCCCTCCGCCATCATCACCAGACTTGCAGGATGCAAGTCATCCATTTATTCAATTTAAATTTTTATATTTTTATATAATCAGCGACTTTTGGGAGTGTATTTCTTACTTTGTTTACTTCATCAAAAGAAATACACGGACAACGAAGCGAGTTGTAAAAATATAAAAATTCGCACCTTC
>DJVJ01000051.1 GCA_002441135.1 Caryophanales bacterium UBA6259
TGTCCTTTACAAAGGGTACACTTTAAAGGTAGCTTCCAACTAGATGGTTTCTATTTTTAAATTTCCGTTGTAATAACCCCAACAAGGCCTGGTCCAGTATGAACGACAAGAACAGGACTGATTTGGCCAAAGAAGGTTTCTCTTACATTTTTTAGAGATTTAATTTCCTCTAATAATTCCTTCGCTTCTTCCATTGCATTTCCATGGACAACGGCAACCTTAATTAGCTTATCCTTTGCCTTTTCAGCAACAAGCTCACGAAGCTCCTTGATCGATTTGGCGCGTCCACGGACCTTTTTATAGGTATAATAAATTCCATCCTCATTGATGGAGATAATTGGCTTGATTTGAAGAATATCGCCGATAGTGCCCTCTACTTTGCCAATTCTACCACCTTTTTTAAGGTACTCTAGGGTTTTAACCACAAAGTAGGCTCTTGTTCCACTTATGACTGACTTTGCCCGCTCAACGACCTTTGCAAAATCGTTTGATTGCTCACGTTCCTTCGCTGCCTCAATAACAGGGATGCCCAAACCAAGGGAAAGAGCTTTAGAGTCTACTACCTCAAAAATCATGTTTTCAAATTCAGAGGATACTACTCGTAGCATATTATTGGTACCGCTTAGACCTGCTGAAATGGTTATGATTAGCACATGGGTTGTCCCCTCTTGCTCTAACTCTTTGAAAAGAGCTATTGCATCATCCGGAGATGGTAGAGAGCTTTTTGGAATTTAAGATTGAAAGCGCTGATAAATCTGCTCTGGAGTAATTTCTACTCGATCTCTATACTCCCTATCAGAATAGATAATCTTAAGAGGTAAAAACTTAATATTATATTTTTCAATAATCTCATCTGTTAAATCACAACTGGAGTCGGTTACAATCGCAATTTTAGTCATTCAGCTTCTCCCTTCAACATATTCAATCTAGGTAATCATAGCACATTTTGTCGAAATTATTCAAAGATTTTTCCATTGCTTTTGTATTATTATGTGCATTTTTGACAAAGAAGAAACATATTAGGCTATAATTATGAGGAGAAATATTACCTATACCCTTATATTTAGGAAGGATAATTAGCATGAGTCTACTTTCTGTTGAAAATTTAGTGAAAACATATGGAGAAAAAGTTTTATTTGACCATATTTCCTTTAGTATTTCCGAAAAAGAACGAATTGGACTAATTGGGATTAACGGAACAGGAAAAACTAGCTTATTAAAAGTGGTTGCAGGAATTGAGGCTGCTGATCAAGGTGCCGTAATCCATGCCAACCAATTTCAAATAGAATATTTATCACAAACGCCTCTTTTAGATGAGGACTTGACTGTGTTAGAGCAAATTTATTATGGGGATTCAAAGATTATGCAGGCATTAAGAGATTATGAAAAAGCCACAGTAAGTCTTGAACAGGATCCTACCAACACAACAAAACAACAACAGCTACTATTGATGCAACAAAGGATGGATCAGCTAAATGCATGGGAAGCAAGTACCACGGCAAAAACAATTTTAAATCGGTTAGGAATTCAAGACTATAATCAACCTGTTAAGGAGCTATCTGGTGGTCAAAGAAAAAGAGTGGCATTAGCAAAGGCATTAATTCAACCAGCAGATTTGCTTATCTTAGATGAGCCCACAAACCATTTAGATAATGAAATTATTGAATGGTTAGAAACCTATTTAATGCAATATCGAGGAGCTATTCTATTAGTAACCCATGACCGTTACTTTTTAAATCGAGTTACCACTCGTATTTTAGAATTAGACCAAGGCAATCTTTATAGCTATGATGGGAATTATGAAATCTTTTTAGAAAAAAAAGCAGAACGTGAAGAGAGTGCAGCTGCAAGTGAAGATAAAAGACAAAATCTTTTACGTAGAGAGCTTGCATGGCTACAACGAGGAGCAAAAGCGAGAACCACAAAGCAAAAGGCCCGTATTCAACGAGCAGAGGAGCTTCAGGAAAGCAAAATAGATATTGCGCAAGAGAAAGTAGAAATGGCTATTGGTTCAACTCGACTTGGTAAAAAGGTAATCGAGCTAAAAGAGGTTGATAAGAGCTATGAAGGAAAACAACTTATCCATCATTTCAACTATTTAGTAGTTCCAGGTGAGAGATTAGGGATTATTGGTCCTAACGGTAGTGGAAAAACCACCTTGCTGAATATCATGGCAGGGATGCTTAGTCCAGATCATGGAGTTGTAGATATCGGCGAAACGGTCAAGATTGGCTATTATACTCAAGACCATCAGGAAATGAATCAGGAGCTAAGAGTTATTGATTATATTAAGGACGTTGCCCATGTGATCAAAACTATTGATGGGCAATGGATTACGGCAGAACAAATGCTAGAGCGCTTTTTATTTAGTAGAGCTGCTCAGTGGACCTATATTCGTAAGCTTTCTGGGGGAGAAAAACGACGTCTCTATTTATTACAGGTACTAATGGGAGAGCCTAATGTTTTATTCTTAGATGAGCCTACGAACGATTTAGATACAGCAACACTATCCATACTAGAGGATTACCTTGATCAATTCCCAGGAGTAGTGATTACTGTTTCTCATGATCGCTACTTCTTAGATCGTGTGGTTGATCATCTAATTACCTTTGATGGCTTAGGAAACATTGGGCGTTATCAGGGGAATTATAGTGAATATCTCGAAATCAAAAAACTAGGAAAAATAAAAGAGAATGAATTGGAAGCAAAAAACAAAGCAAATCCAAACACAAAAGCAAACACAAATACTAATGCAAGCACCAACAACTCTTCCTCCAAGGAAAAACGGAAAAAGCTCTCCTACCAAGAGCAAAGAGAATGGGATGGGATTGAAGAGAAAATCGCTACATTAGAGCAGAGATTAGAACAAATTCAAACAGGAATAGTAGAGGCGGCAAGCAATGTTGGTCGTGTGCAACAGCTTTTCAAGGAACAACAGGAAACCGAAGAAGAACTAGAAAAAGTGATTGAAAGATGGACAGAGCTTTCTTTAATCCTTGAGGAAATAGAACAGAACAAAGGATAATGGTATACTTAAGGGTAATGATGGAAAACGGAAAGATGAGGATAAAATGATAAAACCTTCGTTTAACCTTTCTAAAGAGACAATTAAAGGAATGTTTTCAACAACCACTTATCAGCGTGGTCTGTCTTATTATAGACAAGGCCAGGTTATTGAATTGAGCTACGATGATCATGCGACACTTTGGCGGGCTAAGGTAAGAGGAAGTGAACTTTATGATGTGACCGTAAAGATAGAACATCAGGGTATTGATACGACCTGTAATTGTCAAGCCAATGAAAAGTTTTGGGAATGCAAGCATGAAGCTGCTGTCTTATTGCAGCTAACTGATTTTCTCATGGAAAAGAAGGAAGCGCCACGTACACCGGAATTAAGCTATGCCAAAAGAGTAGAATACGAGAAGACTAATAAGTTAATCGCAGCTTTATCACAACAGCAATATATAGAAACGATAGAACATCATCAAGATCAAGAGCCGATGATGGTGGAATATACCCTTAAGCCCTATTTGGCATACCCTGCTGAAAATGGTGCTTATTTGACAGTACAATTAAAAACAGGAAATACAAGGCTTTATGTAGTAAAGAAAATAAAGGAGTTTCTTGAAAATGTAAGTAACGCAGAGCCCCATTTCTTTACGAATAAATTTTCCTATGATCCTACAGAATATTATTTTGAACAAGAGGATGTAGAGATTCTTCAGCTCCTACAGGAAACAGCAAAAAATGAAAAAATGTACCAGCAGTCCTCTCCATATCATTGGAGTCAATCTTCTATCAGCGATGAGCGTGAACTACTACTTCCTCCAACAACACTAAAAAAATTGTTGCCAATGCTCCTGACTAGAGGGGCTATCTATGAGGATAACTATACCTTAAGTATGGCGCTAGAGTTGGATGAGACCGGAAAGCTACCAATTGACTTTAAGCTAGAGCAAAGGGAATCCGAAGAGGATTTTAATTTAGATTTACAGGAAATAGTGGGTGCACGATTATTTGAGCCATATAGTCTAATCTATTTAAAGCATAAATTCTACAAAGTAAATCTAAGTCAACAAAGGGTATTAAAAGAGCTTATTGCCTTATCTAAGCATTCCGCGCTAACAATCAGTAAGGATCAAATTGAGCCATTTCTATCCCATGCTGCTCCTGCTCTAAAAACTCTTGGACCATTAAAGGTAGAAGAAACGATCTCTGATAAAATAGTAGCACCTGATCTTTCTGCAAAGCTATATATTGACTATTTAAAGAATCAACTAAAGGTTGATTTAGAGTATCACTATGGAGAACGAGTCATTCATCCTTTTCTCTCTGATTCTAATCCAGATTTCTTGAAAAATAGTCAGGATTCCAATCCAGATATTATTCTAATCAGGGATACCTTAAAGGAACAAGAGATCATGAATACTATTGAAAGCTCTCCTCTTAAATACAACGGACGTGAGCTTTATATCGATAATGAGGAGGACCTTTATGACTTCCTCTATCACACCTTACCATTATTCGAAAAGAAAGCAGAGGTCTATATCAAAAATGATTTTTCCCATCTGCTTAATTTTGAGCGAAATAAACCAGCACTTTCCGTTGATTTAGATGCGAGTGGAACTTGGTTAGATTTTAGCTTTGATTTAGAAGGAATTGATGAAGGAGAGGTACAACACCTACTACAATCGGTAATCGAAAAAAAACGTTATTATCGACTTTCTAATGGAGCATTTATTTCTCTTGAGGATGAAGGCTTTGATTCAATCCATCTATTATTCCAAGAGTTAGATATTAAAAAGTCGGAAGTAAAAAAAGGAAAGATTAAGAGTCCAATATTTAAAGGGATCCAGCTTGAAGAGATGATGAATGGCACTACTGGCACTATTCGCTATGGAAAGGCCTTTCGTAAATTTATACAACGATTTAAAAATCCAGATCAGCTAGATTTTGAATTGCCTAAGGATTTGAATGCACAGCTTAGAGACTATCAGTTATTTGGATTTCAATGGTTAAAAACCTTAAGTTATTACCGACTAGGTGGAATTCTAGCCGATGATATGGGGTTAGGAAAGACTCTACAGAGCATTGCCTATATCGCTTCTGAAATCGAAGAGGCTAAAAAGATGGGTAATGAACATAGTCCTATCCTAGTAGTTACTCCTGCATCTCTGATATACAATTGGAAGAACGAGTTTCTTAAGTTTTCTCCAGATACAAAGGTAACCATTATCGATGGTAGCCCTGATGAGCGAAAAGGATTATTAGAGAACCTGTCTCGCTCTGATGTCTGGATTACTAGCTATCCACTTCTTCGTCAGGATATTGAGTATTATGAGCAGCAGTTATTTTCGATTCTTATTCTAGATGAGGCTCAGGCGATAAAAAATCCAGCAACCAAAACCTTTAAAGCAGTGAAACAAATCGAAGCAGTTCAAAGATTTGCTCTTAGTGGAACTCCAATTGAAAATTCCATTGATGAATTATGGTCGATTTTTCAGGTGATTATGCCTGGATTGTTCCCTGGTAAAAATTTGTTTAGACATTTAGCTCATGAACGAATTTCTAAAATGGTGCGTCCATTTATTTTGCGTCGAGTAAAAAAGGATGTATTAAAGGAGCTTCCAGACAAGATTGAGACCATTCAGGTATCTGAGCTAACAAAGCAACAAAAAGAGCTATACATTGGCTACCTAGAAAAAATCCAAAGTGAAACGAGAGCCTCCATTCACACGGAAGGCTTTGATAAAAGCAGGATAAAAATATTAGCAGGATTAACCCGTTTACGCCAGATTTGTAATCACCCTTCTTTATTCCTAGAAAATTATGATGGGGAGTCGGGAAAGCTTGAGCAGTTAATGGATTTAGTGGAAACAAGCATTGAAAACGGTAATCGATTACTGATTTTTTCTCAATTTACCAGTATGCTGAAGATAATTAGTCAACGATTCGATGAACTAGGGTATTCATATTTTTATCTAGATGGCCAAACTCCAGCTAAAGAGCGTGTGGAAATGGCTGACCATTTTAATCATGGAGAAAAAGAGATCTTCCTTATTTCCCTAAAGGCAGGTGGAACAGGATTAAATCTTACAGGTGCAGATATGGTCATCTTGTTTGATTTATGGTGGAATCCAGCAGTAGAAGATCAAGCCGCAGGAAGAGCCCATCGAATTGGCCAGAAAAAGGTGGTCCAAGTCATGCGGATGGTAACTCAAGGTACAATCGAAGAACGAATCCACAATCTGCAGCAAAAGAAAAAAGAACTCATCGAAAAGGTAATTCAATCAGGAGAAACGATGTTAAATACCTTATCTGAGGAAGAAATTCTCGAAATTTTAGGAATTTAAGAATAGATTTTGTATGAAAACTAGATTAATATATGATTATGGTAAAGCGCTAAAATGCTATAAACATAATTGTAGACAAAATTTAGGAGGTATATCATGACAGCAAAAATTCGTGTAGGTATTATGGGATATGGTAATTTAGGTAGAGGAGTACAAGCAGCAATAAAGCAAAACTCGGATATGGAATTGGTTGCTGTATTTACAAGAAGAGATGTGAATTCCGTAAATGTTGGCAATGAAAAGATTAAAGTGGCTCATATAGATCATGTAGAAGATTATGTGAATGATATTGATGTAATGCTACTTTGCGGTGGTTCGGCAACAGATTTACCTGAGCAAGGACCTCAGTTTGCCTCCCTGTTTAATACAGTAGATAGCTTTGATACCCATGCAAAAATCCCAGAGTATTTTGATGAAGTGGATCAGGCTGCGAAAACAGCAGGAAAAACAAGTGCAATTGCAATTGGCTGGGATCCAGGTTTATTCTCTATCAATCGTATGATGGCTGAAGCAATTTTACCTGTAGGTCATGAATATACTTTTTGGGGACGTGGAGTTAGCCAAGGGCATTCTGATGCCATTAGAAGAGTTCCAGGTGTAAAAAATGGCGTACAATATACAATCCCTGTAGAAGAAGTAATTGAAAAAATAAGAAAAGGGGAAAATCCTGAATTAACAACCAGAGATAAGCATCTTCGAGATTGCTATGTGGTTGCTGAGGAAGGTGCAGATCAGGAAAAAATTACAGAAGCAATCAAAACAATGCCTAACTACTTTTCAGACTACGAAACGACAGTAACCTTTATTACAGAAGAGGAATTAAAGGAAAAGCACTCCACTATGCCTCATGGCGGATTTGTGATTCGTAGTGGTAGAACAGGGAATCAAGAAGAGACAAAGCAAATAGTAGAATTCTCTTTAAAACTAGAAAGCAACCCTGAATTTACAGCAAGTGTAATGGTAGCCTATGCTCGTTCTGTATATCGTTTAAACCAAGAAGGACAAGTAGGGGCAAAAACAGTGTTTGATATTCCTTTAGCATATTTGTCTAGTAAAACAGGTGCACAGCTTCGTAAAGAATTATTGTAAAAGCATAATAAGAATATTTAAGGCCGTGTAGACAGTTAATGTTTACACGGCTTTTCTAATTGAATAGGAAAACATGGGAAGCATTCTTTAAATTTTGAAATTTCCCTCAATATATTGAAAGATACCTAATTTTGACTTATACTAAACGTGAATAAAATAAACTAAATCGATTTAGTAAAACGATTTAGAGAGTGGGATAATAAAAATGAACAGAGTAACGATTAAAGATGTTGCAAACTATGTAAATGTTTCTAAAAGCACCGTTTCTCAATTTTTGAATAATCGTTTTGACTATATGAGTGAGGAAACGAAGGGGAAAATTGCACAAGCAATAAAGGAATTAGGGTACCAGCCTAATTATATTGCTAGAAGTCTTAAACAAAAACGTACATCTACGATAGGAGTAATTGTTGCGAATATTTTACATGCTTTTTCTACACAAGTCATTCGCGCGATTGAGGATTTTTATAACGAAAAGGATTTCCATGTTATTGTTTGTAATGCAGATGATGATCCTGAAAAAGAGCGGAATTACATTAACATGCTACAGGCGAAGCAGGTAGATGGCTTAATAGTATTTCCTACTGGTGGAAACATGGATCTATATCAACGCATGGAGGAAGCGCATTATCCGATTGTTTTTGTTGACCGTATTATTGAAAATATTAATATTAATGCAGTTTTATTAGATAACGAAATGGCTTCCTCTATGGCTGTTGAACATCTTATAGAAAAAGGACATGATAAAATCGGTATAATAACCTTGCCAATAGAAAGATTTGTTACTCCGCGTATTGAACGGATAAATGGATATAAGAAAGCGATGATAGATCACGGATTATCTATTATTAATGAGTATGTTAAGGGACTTCCAATTCACAAAATCCAAGAGGCAGTAGAAGAATTATTGGTTCTCAAATCGCCACCAACAGCAATAATTGCGGGCAATGATTTGGCACTAATGGAAATTCTAAAGGTGGTAAGAAAACAAGGAATAAAGATACCTGATGATATTGCTATCATCTGTATTGATGATGTCTCATATGCGAATATATTTGATCCAGCCTTAACAACGATAAGACAACCAGCATTTGGGATTGGGGAAAAGGCAGCGAATCTTTTATTAGATCATATTGAACATAAAAGTGAATTTAAAGTAGCCAAGGTTTACCGGTTTGAACCAGAATTAATAGTTAGAAGTTCATGCTAGTGTATATAAAGGAGGAGAAAAAATGGATGTAGTTACTTTAGGAGAAACAATGATTCTATTTACACCAGAAACTACTGGCCCAATGCGTTATGCCAGCCAATTTAGTCGTAAAATTGCAGGTGCTGAATCTAACTTTGCTATTGGATTATCTAGATTAGGCCACCAAGCAGGATGGATCAGTAGAGTAGGAGATGATGAATTTGGTAAGGCGATGGTCTCTTTTATCCGGGGAGAAGGAGTAGATACAAGTCGTGTAATATTTGATCAGACTGCGCCAACTGGACTCTATTTTAAAGAGATTAGAAGACCGAATGATTTTCGCGTTCATTATTATCGTAAGGGGTCAGCGGCTAGTAAGTTAACTAAGGAAGATTTAGATGAGGATTACATTAAAAAAGCAAAATTTATTCATATTTCAGGGATAACCCCTGCTTTAAGTGATAGCTGTGAAGAGGCAGTTTTTGCAGCAATTGAAATTGCGAAAAAAAATGGAGTAACTGTCGTATTCGACCCTAATCTACGAAGAAAGCTTTGGTCAGAGGAAAAGGCAAGAACGACATTATTGAAGATTGCAGGATTAGCAGATATTGTACTACCCGGGGTTGAAGAAGGGGAATTTATGTTTGGTGAGACAGATCCAGCTAAACTTGGTGAGCTGTTCCTTTCCCATGGAGCAAAGATTGTTGTGCTGAAGGTAGGAGCAAAAGGGGCTCACTACTTTACACAGGATGAACAACAGCTTGTATCAGGCTTTCCTGTCGAGAATGTTATAGATCCAGTTGGTGCAGGAGATGGTTTTGCTGCTGGATTTATTTCAGGCTTGTTAGATGGGTTAAATCTACATGATGCGGTGAAAAGAGGGAATGCGGTAGGTGCATTTGTAACTACTGTTAGTGGTGATGTAGAAGGTCTACCAGATCGCATTGAGTTAGAAGCGTTTTTTAATGCATCTGCTCAAGATGTAAGCAGATAGGGGGAGAAATCGATGAATTTAGTTGAACAAATTAAAGAGAGTGGAATCGTTGCTGTTATTCGTGGGGCTAATGAAGAAAATATCTTACCAATTGCAAGTTCCTTACTAAAGGGTGGTGTTAAAACACTAGAAATAACTGCTGAGACAAAGGGTGTATTAGGAATTATTGAAAAGGTCGCATCGAAATACGGTGAACAGCTTATTATTGGAGCAGGCACAGTATTAGATCCTGAAACAGCAAGAGCTGCAATTATGGCAGGAGCTAAATTTATTTTTTCACCAACCGTTAAC
This sequence comes from Caryophanales bacterium UBA6259, assembly GCA_002441135.1. GTDB lineage: Bacteria > Bacillota > Bacilli > Tepidibacillales > Tepidibacillaceae > UBA6259. The sequence goes on from DJVJ01000051.1 coordinate 9,917, forward strand.
ATTGAGACAATAAAGATGGCAAAGCGATATGGTGTAATCAGCATACCAGGTGCTTTAACCCCAACAGAGATATTAACTGCTTATGAACACGGTGCAGATATTATCAAGGTTTTTCCGGCAAACGCCTTTGGCCCAAGCTACTTGAAAAGTATACGTGGCCCATTACCACATATCCCGATGATGCCTACAGGTGGGGTTGATTTAACTAATATCGAGGAATATATTAAAGCTGGTGGAGTAGCAGCAGGGATTGGTAGCAATTTAGTTAATCCTAAAAAATTAGTGACTGAAAATGACTATATGCAATTAGAACAAACCGCAGCTCAATACGTTGAAAAGGTTAAAGCTGCTAGAAAATAGGGTTCAAATACAATGTTAAAAATAGAAAAGATCCAATAAAAAATTTGGATCTTTTATTTTCCTTGTATTAAAATTTGATCTAAGTACCTTTTTGCTATGGATTGATAATAGGCAGTAAAGACTGACATAATAATGATCACTAATACATGCTGAATTAATTCCTGATGAATTTGATCTAAGTCAGCAAGCTGAGACACATATTCCTTGGCAGCAGCTTGAACTACATCTTCAGTTTCTTTCCCTGTTTTCAAGTTATCCTTAAGTGTTTGAAGCTGATCAATAATCGTTGCATAGGCAACATATAATTCAATAGGATTAATAACATCATCAGATCGATCGGTTATATCGTTAAAAACAAGACGTAGAATATCGCTTATGGAATGGAAATTTAGCGAAGGCTTCAGGTCTTCTACAATAAGTAGCATGGCTGCTTGCTCAATGGTGTATTTCTTCCCTAATTGTGGAGGTCCAACTAATTCCTTTACATCTCTCTTTACCCAATTTTGAACCGCACTAGAACTAAAATTAGTAAATTCTATATGATTGCCCAATGTTACAATTTCGTTGATAGAAAAGCCAATAGTTTTGTCCTTGGCTTTAATTAATTTCTTGAAAACAGGTGGAAGGCTTGTAGATATTAAGTCTTTATTCCATTCTTTTTCTAGTATATCCATTGGATTTTGTTGATGATTTTTTAATGTTAAGAAAAGATCAGCCATTGCTTTTCTTGTAAGCTTTAATGATTCCATAATATCCACCTCCACAGAGTATAATCATTTGCATAAGAAGAGATACGTTTATTTTCTTCTATATGGTAAAACTTATCATACAAATGGTCAAATATAAAATTTAAATTGCTTTTTTTGTGAGTAAAAATTATAATTATATTAAAGTGATATTAAGTTCATTTGACCATGAAATTTAGGAGGGAAAATAGTGAAAAGAATATTTTTATTTATATTAACCAACATATTGGTTCTAACTACAATTAGTATTGTAGTGTCTGTTTTAGGTGTAGGATCATATATCACTGAATCAGGTCTTGATTTAGGAACCTTATTAGTATTTAGTGCCGTAGTCGGTTTTTCAGGCTCCTTTATTTCTCTGTTAATGTCACGCTGGATGGCTAAAACAATGATGAACGTACGAGTTTTAGATCCAGATGGTTCTTTAAATTCAACAGAAAGAGCAATCGTTGAAAAGGTTCATCGATTAGCACGTACTGCAGGAATTACTGTGATGCCTGAGGTCGGAATCTATGATTCTAGAGAAGTAAACGCCTTTGCTACTGGACCATCAAAAAATAGATCTCTTGTAGCGGTTTCTACAGGATTATTATATGAAATGGATGAGAATGCTGTAGATGGTGTTCTTGGTCATGAAGTAGCCCATGTAGCAAATGGGGATATGGTTACAATGACATTATTGCAAGGAGTAGTAAATACCTTTGTTGTATTCTTAGCTAGAATCGCTGCTTGGGTAGCATCACGTTTTGTAAAGGAAGAAATGGCACCAATTGTTCACTTTATTGCTGTAATCGTTTTTCAAATCGCCTTTTCTATTCTTGGTAGTCTTGTTGTTTTTGCTTTTTCTAGACATCGTGAGTACCACGCAGACCGGGGTGGTGCAGATTTAGTAGGTAAAGATAAAATGATTCATGCTCTAAAAATGCTAAAGGCGTACAGTAATCGTGTCAGAACAGAAGACCAAGCATCTATAGCAACATTAAAGGTAAGTGGGAAAAAAGGCGCTTCCTTATTATTTTCCACTCATCCTGATTTAGATGATCGTATCCAACGTTTAGAAGCAAAGTAAACTTAAATTGAATCTTATCTTTTTAAAAAGTAAAGCAGGGCAATCGCCCTGCTTTTATTTTATCTCATAGGAAAGTATAAACATTAACACTAATAATCAATTGCGGCTTTCAAATTACAGAGTTATAATCGATATAAGATTTTAATAAAAATTAAAAAATAAAAAACAAAAAGAAGGCGTATTAGGGATGAAGGTAGAATTTGCACGCTTTAAGGGGTATGGTTTTGGGGATGTGCAGAAGGATTTAGTTGCAGGATTAACCATTGGAGTGATTGCAATTCCATTAGGAATGGCATTTGCGATTGCTTCGGGTGTGAAGCCAGAATATGGTTTGTACACCACCATTATTGCAGGTATTTTAATTTCATTATTAGGGGGCTCTAGGTATCAGATTGGTGGGCCAACAGGTGCATTTATTCCAATTTTACTTGCCATTGTAATGCAGTATGGATACGAGGACCTGCTTATTGCTGGATTTCTTGCAGGAATCATGCTGGTTATAATGGGCGTTTTTCGTTTAGGAACACTAATTAAGTTTATACCAAGACCAGTAACCATTGGTTTTACGGCAGGCATCGCAGTCATTATTTTTAGTGGGCAAATTTCTAATTTTTTAGGTTTAACTGGAATTGAAAAACACGAAGAATTCATTTTAAATATGAAGGAAATAGTTCTTCATCTTAACACAATTAATAGGTATAGCATTATTACTGCGTTGATCAGTTTAGTAATTATTTTATTAACACCAAAATTTTTCCCAAAGGTTCCCGGTTCTTTGATTGGCTTATTATTTTCTAGTATTATTGCTTACCTTATCTTTAGGGACCAAATTCCTACGATTGGCTCGACCTTTGGTGATATTAAAGCAACACTTCCAACTCTTCAGATTCCTGAGCTTTCTTGGGAAAGAGTAGAGAAGCTTTTACCATCCGCATTTATTATCGCGATGTTAGGAGGAATAGAATCCTTATTATCAGCGGTAGTAGCAGATGGAATGACTGGGGAAAGACATAACAGTAATAAGGAATTAATTGGCCAAGGAGTTGCAAATATTATTACACCGCTCTTTGGTGGAATCCCTGCTACAGGTGCCATAGCAAGAACTGCTACCAATATAAAAAGTGGGGCAGTATCTCCATTATCAGGGATTATTCATGGCTTTGTGGTGTTGTTAATTCTCTTGGTATTAGCCCCATATGCTATTCATATTCCACTTGCAAGCATGGCTCCAATTCTAATGATTGTAGCTTGGAATATGAGTGAGCGAAAAGAGTTTGTCCATGTTTTAAAAACAAAAACTGGGGACTCTGTTGTATTATTGATTACCTTCTTACTTACGGTATTTACAGATTTAACAACCGCAGTTGAAATCGGCTTGGTTCTTGCAGTCATTTTATTTATCAAACGAATGAGTGAGTTAATTACCGTATCCATGGTATTACCTGACCCAGAAGACCAACATCATCATTTAACAGCGATTCAAAAAATACAGGAAAAGGGACATAGCTGTCCACAAATTAGTATCTATACTATTGAAGGTCCATTGTTCTTTGGTGCAGCTCAGTTTTTTGCGAAGTCAATTATGGATACTATAAAATATCATCCAAAAGTATTAATATTACAGATGGGTAAGGTGCCTTATATGGATATTACAGGTGAGGCAAATTTATCCTCTATCGTTCAACATTTTCTGAAGAAGGATGGGAAAATTCTTGTTACTGGCATTAAAAATCAACCACGAGAAATGCTAGAAAAAACAGGCTTATACCACCAAATTGGAGCTGAAAACTTTTACCTGCATACGAGTGATGCGATTGATGTTGCTTTAGAAATGATTGAAACAGAACAATGTCGTGCTTGTCAGGGTAATGCTTTTAGTGAGTGTCGTGTTCTAGCGGCTCCTGTAAGAAAAGTAGCTGGTATCAAGCAGGAACAGGTGCTAGTAGAATCATAAAGTTGCTGAGGAAAAAATTATTATATTTGCTTTTTATTTCTAAAAATGATATTATTAAATGTTGTAAGCCTCAACTATAACATTAAATGAATTAAATATATATTTTTTAGATTTTATAGGAATTGTAGGGGCATATTCCGGGGATAATGGGAATAATGCCCTTTTTTGATGAGATAAAATATAAATGAGTTAAGGGTTACAATAGACAACTACATATCTTGATTATGTAGATTAAAGGAGAAATAAAGATGGCAACATTTAGTGAATTAGGATTAAACAAGGACATCCTTCGAGCAATTAGTGAAATGGGATTTGAGGAAGCAACTCCTATTCAAGAGCAAACCATTCCAACGGCATTAGAAGGAAAGGATTTAATCGGACAGGCTCAAACTGGTACAGGAAAAACAGCTGCGTATGGTATCCCTCTATTACAAATGATTAATATTAAGGATGAGGATATTCAAGCTTTAGTTCTTACACCAACAAGAGAGTTAGCAGTGCAAGTAGCAGAGGAANNATTAAATAAAATAGGGCAATTTAGACGTGTAAGAACATTACCTATTTATGGTGGACAGGAAATTGGCAGACAGCTTCGATCATTAAAAAAGAATCCACATATCATTGTTGCAACACCAGGAAGATTTATGGATCATATGAGAAGAAAGACTATCCGTCTTGATAACATTAAGATGGTTGTTTTAGATGAAGCGGATGAAATGTTAAATATGGGATTTGTTGAGGATATTGAGTTAATCCTAAAGGAAATTCCAGCAGAAAGACAAACATTGCTATTTTCAGCAACCATGCCAAAGCCAATTCAAACTTTAGCGCAGAAATTTATGAGAGAACCACAATATATTTCTGTAAAAACTAAGGAAGTCACTGTTCCAAGTATTGAACAGCAATATATGGAAGTGCCTGAGAAACAAAAATTTGATGTACTTACACGAATGTTAGACATTCAATCACCAGAGTTAGCAATTATTTTTGGTAGAACAAAACGAAGAGTGGATGAGCTTTCTGAAGCATTAAACGTGAGAGGCTATGCAGCAGAAGGAATACATGGTGACTTAAGTCAAAGTAAACGTGATTCTGTAATGAGAAAATTTAAAGAAGGCACCATTGAAATATTAGTTGCTACAGACGTTGCAGCAAGAGGATTAGATATTAGTGGTGTTACTCATGTATATAACTTTGACATTCCGCAAGACCCTGAAAGCTATGTTCACCGTATTGGAAGAACAGGACGTGCTGGAAAAACGGGTATTGCCATTACCTTTGTAACATCTCGAGAGATCAGTCATTTGAAAACCATAGAAAACATCACAAATCGTAAGATGGTAAGAAAACAGGTTCCTTCCATGTCTGAAGCGATCGAAGGAAAACAACGTTTAGCTGTGGAAACTTTGTTAGAAGTCATGGCACAAGGCAACTATCAGGATTATAAGAATATTGCAGAAGAATTGTTAGAGGAGCACGATTCTGTTACTTTACTTTCTGTTGCAATCAAACTTTTAACTAAGGAACCAAATGAAACTCCTGTAAGTCTGACAGACGAAATGCCTTTACGTATCAAAAAGGAAAAGAATAGGAACTTTAGAGATAACAATAGAGGCGGTAGCAGAGAAGGAAATAGAGATGGTAATAGAGACCGTAGAAAAGATGGTCGAAGCAGAGATTATAAAGGTAGAGATAAGGAAAAAGGAAAAGACAGAGATAAAAATCAGGATCAAAAAAGCAAACCATTCTACGAAAACAAAAATAAGAAAAGAAATAAAAAAGTACAAACTGTTTAATTATTGAATAAAAAAGAAGGTGGATAAATTGTATCCACCTTCTTTTATTTTACTTTATAGACTTGGAGATAAGCCAAGTTTTTCTAATAGACCAAAATGATAAAAGTTGCATTGAAAAGTATATCTTAAAATGGCAAACAGGTTTTTTGGGTAAATTTTTGGTCTGTTTTTATTAATGGGATACTCCAGCCTTCCTTATGGACAGTAATGGGAGAATGATGCTTTATATAGTAAATAACCATATCATTATCCTTTAACTGATATTTAGTGAGCAGCTGTCCTTTTTTTAGGCTTCTATATTGATGGCCACCTTCATACATAAGCTGATTTAATACAACGGTATAGGTTTGTTCAGGATTTAATGCAATCCCGTTAACATAAACGTGACTAATTTTAGGGTTTATCTGCTCAGAGAAAGTATAAACAAAATTTAAACCAGTAATTTGAATTAGTCCACCAACCCGCTTCGTAACATCTTGGTTAATTTGGTTTAGAATCGATTGTTCAAGAGCTTCTAAGATATCCTTTCCTTTTAATAAAACCTTATATACCTTAGATCCATGAGGGATAAAGTTGGTTATCTCTTCCCTTGTGACATACCCTGATGGAATCGTCAAACCAAATCCTCTTCCAGGAAGGATAGAGATTTCACTCCTAGTCATTTTTCGAAGGACATTCCCGATAAATGTATCAATTGGAGATTCTGACTTATAGCTTCGTACTAATGGAGAATGACTGTATCCAATAACTTCATTTAATTCATTTTCATAGAGAATTCGAGTATCATTTAACATTTGCTCGATTTTTAGGTCGGGCTCTATTTTTTCTGGAAGGATAGGTATAATTCTACCTTTGTGTTTGACGATTTTCCCTTGTCTTAATAGAAGCTTTAGCATACCAAGACCTGAAAAATAAGGTGTGGTTTGTGCAATAATCACACCATTAACAATTTTAGTCGGTTGAGGATCATGACTATGACCTCCAATAATAATATCAATATTTTTCACCTGTTTTGCCAATTCCTCATCTACTTCTGAACCAAGATGGGAGAGAATTAAAATAAGTTCGACACCTTGTTTTTTAATTTCTGTTAAGTCTCTCTCGATTTTCTGGAAATCTAATTCATATTTGGCCCCTTTAATATTTTTCCTAGATGTGGTTTCTGGTGTTAAATGATAGGTGAGTCCATAGATGGCTACAGTGGTAGAATGGAACTTTTTTAACAAATAAGCCTTTCCTAATAACGGACTTAAGGTAAATTCATCAAGGAGGTTAGCCGCTAAAAGTGGGAATTTAGCAGCTTTACTTAGCTTTTTTAGCTGTCCTAGGCCATAGTCAATATCATGATTTCCGGGAGTCATTGCATCATAATGGAGACTATTCATTGCAATAAGAGGCAATTTTCCCTTTGTTTTGTTGGCAATCATCGAATCACTGAAGGAATCTCCAGAATCCAATAATAGGACATGTGGATATTTTTCTCGATACTTTTTTACTAGAGTGGCTAAATAACTAAAACCACCAACAATGGTTGGATGGTCGGTGCTACACCATTTAAGCTGTGTAGAAAAATCCTTATTTAAAGTGAAGCTAGGAAATAATTGGCAATGGCTATCACTCGTATAGAGAATAACCAGCTCTTCGAATTCATGCATAGAAAATCTCCTTAATAAAGTGGGATATACTGGTATAATATGCTATAATCAACTTTATGGTTAAATAAAGAATACTTACTTATAAAACAAGAAAAAATAGTGTAATATAGTGAAGATGGATAGAAAAAAATGCTCTTTTGTGATATTATTTACAATTAAATTGTGTTTAATTACCAAAGTTCAATTTTAGAAGGGTGATACAATGGAAGAGAAAAATAGCTCATCTAATTTTATAAGAAATATTATTATAGAGGATTTAGAGAGTGGAAAGCATGATTCAATCATTACTCGCTTTCCGCCAGAGCCCAATGGTTACGCGCATATTGGTCATGCAAAATCGATTGTATTAAATTTTGATTTGGCGAATGAGTTTAAGGGGGCAAGCAATCTTCGCTTTGATGATACTAACCCACTTAAAGAGGATCAAGAATATGTAGATTCAATTAAAGAGGATGTTGCTTGGCTTGGTTATCAGTGGGATAATCTGTTTTTTGCCTCTGATTATTTTGAAGAAATGTATCAACGCGCTATAATCCTCATTAAAAAGGGATTAGCATATGTAGATGATTTATCTGTTGAGGAGATTCGTCAGACACGCGGAACTGCGCAAGGTGAAGGAAAAGAAAGTCCTTACCGTAATCGTTCCATCGAAGAAAATCTAGCGTTATTTGAAAAAATGCGCAATGGCGAATTTAAAGATGGAGAAAAGGTATTACGAGCAAAAATTGATATGGCATCTCCCAATATTATTATGAGGGACCCTGTTCTTTATCGAATTGCTCATGCGACACATCATAATACTGGTGACAAATGGTGTATCTATCCAATGTATGATTATGCTCATCCGTTAGAGGATGCCATTGAGGGAGTAACTCATTCTCTTTGTACATTAGAGTTTGAAGACCATCGCCCACTATATGACTGGGTAGTTAGAGAAACAGAAATGGAGCATCAGCCAAGACAGATTGAGTTTGCTAGATTAAATATAACGAATACTGTTATGAGTAAACGTAAGCTGAAACAGCTAGTGGATGAAAATCGAGTGGACGGTTGGGATGATCCTAGAATGCCTACTGTTTCTGGTTTGCGTAGAAGAGGATATACTCCTGAAGCAATTCGTACTTTTATTCGAGAAATAGGAGTATCGAAAAGCAACAGTACTGTGGATTCCCAAATGCTAGAGCATTTTATTCGCGAGGATCTAAAGCTAAAAGCACCTCGAACTATGGGGGTATTGAAGCCGTTAAAGGTGGTTATCACCAACTATCCAGAGGGCGAAATAGAATGGCTTGATGCTGAAGTAAACTCAGAAAATCCAGAGATGGGTATGAGAAAAATCCCATTTTCCAGAGAAATTTATATTGAACAAGATGACTTCATGGAGAACCCACCAAGTAAATACCATCGATTATTCCCTGGTAATGAGGTTCGATTAAAGCATGCTTATTTTATTCAATGCAATGATGTAATTAAGAATGATGCTGGTGAGGTTATTGAGCTTCATTGCACCTATGACCCAGAAACCAAGAGTGGTAGTGGATTTACTGGCCGAAAAGTAAAAGGAACCATTCATTGGATAGAAGCAACAAGTGCATTATCAGCAGAATTTAGATTATATGAACCATTAGTTCTTGATTTAGAGGAAGAGGAATTAGAAGGAGATAGCAAGAGTTTCCTTGATCGATTAAATCCAGATTCTATGGAAGTAGTCGAAGGTTTTGTTGAACCAAACATGAAGGATGCAAAACCTCAGGACAAATTCCAATTCTTTAGACACGGGTATTTTAACGTAGACCCTAAGCATAGTACAGAAGAAAAGCTAGTATTTAATCGTATTGTTTCCTTAAAAAGCTCTTTCAAAGTTGACTAATATATAAGGCTGCACTTGGTTTATATGACCTAGCGCAGCCTTTTTAATCGAATTGAAAAGTATAAAGTTAAGGATCAGTAGTTAAGTTTATCTTTAATAAATTGGGGTAAATGGAATGTGCTTTTCAAAACATCCTCATTCACATAGCGGGCATTCTTGTTAAATTGCTCTGGATTCATCACGGTACTGTATTTTTTTGATCCGATTGTTAAGCTTAGGAGTCCACCGGGATAGGTTGGTATTGTAGCAGTATATAAATATGTAAAAGGGAATAGGCTACTCACATGGTCATAGGTTTGCTGTAAAATATTTAAATGGAAAAATGGTGAACCGCTCTGACAAACCATGATACCGTCATCCTTTAATGCTTGATGAATATTGCGATAAAAGCTTAATTCAAATAAATTCTTTGATGAATCATTTGAATCAAAGGAGTCCACAATAATTACATCGTAGTGATTTTTGTGCTGCTTTACAAATTCCACGCCATCTTGAAAGATGAAATTAATTCTTGAATCAGAAAGATTACCCGAAACCTCCTGCAAATCCGATTTACATACTTTTACGACAAGCTCATCAATTTCTACTAAATCAATAGATTCAACCTGAGGATACTTTATGACTTCCCTTGCAACACCTAGGTCTCCACCGCCAATAATCAAAATCTGCTTTGGTTCTGGATGGAAGTTTAACGGAATATGAGAGATCATTTCATTAAAAATATAGCCATCCACGGATGTAGTTTGAACAGCTCCATTTAGAACAAGCATTTTGCCAAAATCAAAAGTATCTACAATCATTACGTGCTGAAAAGGAGATTGCTCAGCGTATATTATGTCTTTAATCCGATAACTTAGTTTTAAATTCTCCAGTTCGTTCTCGGTAAGCCACAGTTCACCGTTTTTCACTTTAATGTACTTAGAATCTTCCATTAAACAAACTCCTTTTGAATTTTATTGTGTCACTCTGGATGTTATAAACTATTAATATCTCTTATTGTATCAAATACGAAAAACGGATACTATAATTTTCATATCGATTAAAAAAAGAAAAGTCCAGCTTAATCAAAACTGGACTTTAGCTCTTCTACCTGTTGGTAGTGCTCTTTTGATTTTACTTCTACTTGACTCATCACAGAAACCATCTTATCTAGGGATGCCTCTTCAAGATGCTTGTCTTGTACAGCGTCTACTAAATCCCCTCTAAACTTCTCTAAATAAACATGAAGTTCTTTAAAATATTGCTCCATTTGAGTCCATATTTCGGTTTCTACATATTGCTGTAAAGTGTGTTCTAACTCACTATGCTTATCACCAATTTCTGATAATACCTTATACCCGATTGATTTTAAGTCCACTTTAAACACATCTTCTGTGTATGTAAAGGTTTCCTTCTTTTCAGTTAGCCATAATGTATACCACTTTCTTTTTGTTTTTGTCCCAAGCTTAAGCTCTTTATTGTTTCTAATAGAAGCCGATTGAAATTTAGAAAAATCCAAATGAATGGAATGAACCTTAGGTTGAGCAAAAGCAATTTGAACATGAAACACTTCATTAATTCGTTCTGCTGCAGCTTGAAGAATTGGCCCAATTTGATCCGTTATATTCTGCCATAGCAGCTTTTCGACTTTGTTAATTTCTTTGGTAGAGGTTTCCTGGATAGAGAATGCAAAAGGCTTTAGAACTCCACCAATTGCGTCGTATAGCTCTGAAACAAATTGCTTTGCATCTTCTTCATTATCAAACTCACTGAAACCATTTGGGTCAATGCTAATATCCGTTTTACGATCCTGATTAAAGGAGTTAATAAATTCTGTAAAAATAGGGCTCGAGGTATTGTAACCAATATTTTGGAAAAGAGCACCTTCCTGCTCTTCCTTCCAAAATAGTTCTTTAATTTTTTCATCAAGTAGTGGCTTTGTTTCCTCAAAGAGTTCTCTAAATTGAGTCTTCAGCAGCTCAATTGATTTCGTCGCTCTTTCTTTAGAAAGATTCTTTGCCTGATTAACCTGCTCAATATCTTTCTCTAAGGAACGAATATGTTCCTTTAGCAACTCAATGTCGGCCCTAATTGCATTATATCTTAAGCCAAGGGAATCAATCATTTGCTTATCATAATATAGCATTTTGTCTAAAGCAGACATTACACTAATATAAGAAGCCTCTCTAGATGATTTATATATCACTTGATCTAATGGGGCTTCAAAAAGACTTTCTCGCCATAAGTCATTTGCACTTTCCTCTACTTCTCTAACATCATCAATTAGGCGGTGCCATCTTTTACCTAATGCCTCATCGCCAAAATCCTGTACCCAGCTGTTCTCTTGATAATTAGGGAGCTTTCCATTTCTCATCAGCTCAGTAATTGCTCGTGCAGAAAGGTACGCATATCTGCTAGATACTGGGAAGATTTTTGTGGAATCAAGCTGCTGTTCAAACAATTGGTTAGCAATAAAATCCTTTAGATCGTCTTCATTCATTCCATTTCGGTCACGCTGATCAAATTTGTTTACCAGTACATACAAATTATTGTTGTTATTTTCTAGAACGTCAAACAAAGATTCGCGGACCTCTGCATCAGCTTCTGCATTAAGCTGTGTATAATCAAGAACTGCTAATACTGCAGATGCCTTTGTTAATTGATCATCAAGGATTTCCTTTAAATATTTGGCTCCAGCTTCATTTGGTCCGGGAGTATCAATTAGAGTGAATCGCCCTTGCCCTGATAAATCCGCATTTTTTAAATGTAAGAATTCAATTTCAATCACAGGAAACTCATCAATGCCTTTATAGGCAATTAACGGTGATTCAATCGATAATGTATCACAAATTCGTGAAATATCATTTAACTTTTTTAGAAAAAGATAAATAGGCTCAGTGCCTATAATTTCTGATTCCCTAAAGGTTAGTGAATCATGTAAAATATCGTAGACTAATTCTCGGCTTCCCTCTGTGGACAATAATTTATAATCCTCAAGTTTTCCGATTTGACTAAGTTCATTTATTTTGTTTTTAATACGATATAAAGATTGCTGGAATGGCTCTGCTTTTCGGAAGATTAATCGTGGGGTTCTAATGCCAGGCTCATGACGAATTAAGGTTGGGAGTGTCGTCATTGGCTGGTTGCGACTTGGCAAAACCTCTGTTCCAACGATTGCGTTAATTGTGGTTGATTTTCCCGCCTTCATTGTACCCACTACTGCTAAGGTCATTTCTAAGCGGTTTACCTTTTGTATTTCATCCTGAAGTGTCTCTATCCATTGCCCTACGTCTTCCTTATCTAAATTTCTCTTTAGGTTGTCCTCTTTTCCGCTCTTAAGGAGGTCTTTGGTACTGGATAATTCAGTCAAGAAATTCCGCTGGTATTGAAGTAATTCAATAACCCTTCTTCTTGTATAATCATCAACTTGTTTAATCAACAAATTTAGCCTCCTTGTACCATAATAGTCTATTTATAGTGTATCTTTATTAAAAGAATCAATATATAGTAGTAAATATCTAAATCTAGCAAAAATTTACTCCAATAGACATAGTAAAATAGAAGGATTTTTTTAGGGGCTACAAAATAATGCCTACTTATAATACACTGAAGATAGAGTTACAATGGATAGTTTCATAGAGGCTAGAAGGAGGCAGAAGAGTGAATCGACTTCAATTGTTTAAAATGAGCATGATCATGACACTAGTCTATGTACTAGTACTTTCCTTCATTCTTTATGCCATAAAAATAGATTTGTCATCCAGTATCAAAGAGGTTGGAACTTCTATTCATAGTTTCGTAATAGAAAATATTAGCAATAAAAATAAATCAGAAATAACTAGTAAGAACGAAAAGGACCTTACACAATCAAAGGATAACGGTCAAGTGAACAATCTCATTTTAAAAGAAAAGGTAGTTTTAGATGCACCAGTGATATCCCAGCTACCAGAACTAGAAAGAGGCTGTGAGGTTACAAGCTTAGCCATGCTTCTTCAATATGGAGGTGTCAAGGTGAGCAAGCTTCAACTTGCTAAAGAGGTAGAAAAGGATCTTTCACCGCTTACATGGAAAAACGGCCAAAAATATTATGGAAATCCATATCGAGGTTTTGTGGGAGATATTTATAGTAAATCGAAACCAGGCCTTGGCGTATATCATGAGCCAATTGAGAGGTTAGCCGAAAAATATTTACCAGAACAAATTATCAACTTAACCAGTGGAGATTTTAATCAGGTACTGAGCTATCTGTCTAAAGATGTTCCCGTCTGGGTAATTATCAATACGGAATACAAGCACCTACCAGAGCATTACTTTGAAACCTGGTATACAGCAGAAGGGCCAGTTTCTGTTACCTATAAAGAACATTCTGTTTTAGTAACAGGGTATGATCAGGAATATATCTATTTTAATGATCCACTAACCAATATGAAAAATAGAAAAGCACCCATTGCTGACTTTGAGGCAGCTTGGGTGCAAATGGGTAGACAAGCTATTACAATTAAAAGTAATTAAGGGGTGCTTAATTGAAGCTCCTCTTTATTTTTTTTCGAGTAAAGATGATCAAAATCATACTTTTTCTCAATAGCAATTTGATGCCAAATCATGAAAATTAATACAGTCCAAATTTTACGGCTATAATCGCCTTTACCATCTCGATGAGCTTTTAATAGCTGTTGAACATATTCTTTATTAATTAAATGTCCTGTCTCACTCTCGTGAATCAGTTGATTGGCCCAAACATAAAGCTCATTCTTTAACCAGTGGCGAATAGGTACTGGGAAACCAAGCTTTTTACGATAAAGAACATGATCAGGTACTATCCCTCGCATTGCTTCTCGTAAAATATATTTCGTAGTATTATTAGCAATTTTCATAGAAGGATCAATTTTGGACGCTACCTCAAATACCTCTTTATCTAAAAATGGAACACGAAGCTCAAGAGAATGGGCCATCGTCATTTTATCTGCCTTCACAAGGATATCCCCTCTTAACCATGTATGGATATCGATGTATTGCATTTTATTGACATCATGATATCTTCTTGTCTTTTTGTATAAAGGTGCAGTAATATCTTGATATTTACGACCTTCATAATACTTTTTAAGAAGCTCTTTCTTTTCATCCTCATCAAACATCTTTGCATTTCCGATATAACGATCCTCTAAAGGAGTAGTACCTCTCTCGATAAAGCTTTTTCCTTTAAAGCCTTCAGGTAGAATTTGAGCTAGGAAGTTCAAAGCCCTTTTTAGCTTTTCAGGTAAATAAGTAAATGCTTTTAAGGAGTATGGCTCACGATATATATTATAGCCACCAAATAGTTCATCTGCTCCTTCACCAGAAAGAACAACCGTCACTTGTTTACTTGCTTCTCTTGCAACAAAATAAAGAGGTATAGCAGCTGGGTCTGCTAATGGGTCATCCATATGCCAAATAATCTTTGGTAGTTCTTGGATGAATTCATCTGGTGTTACGATATAGGAATAATTCTCTACATTTAAAATTTCTGCTGTTTCTCTTGCTACATCTACTTCACTAAAGCCCTCTCTTTCAAAGCCAACAGAGAAGGTTTTAATTGCGGGATGAAATTCCCTTGCAATTGCAACAATTGTACTAGAGTCAATTCCACCAGATAAAAAGGATCCTACAGGTACATCGCTTCTCATATGAACCTTTACAGAGTCAAAAAGAACATCACGGATATCCTTTATTAGGGCATCCTTTGTTAATGAAGAATTAGAATGGAAGGTAGGCTGCCAATAGGCTTCTATATTCATCGATTCTCCAAGTTTTTTGGTGAAATAATGACCTGGTGTTAGTTTTTTAATGTCTTCAGACATGGTATTAGGCTCTGGAACATACTGATAGGTTAAATAATCCTGAAGTGCAATAGGATTTACCTGATCCTGTCTAGCTAGCAGTATACTTTTCTTTTCAGACGCAAAATATATTTTGTCATTGAACTCATAATAGAAGAACGGCTTAATTCCAAAAGGGTCGCGAGCACCAAATAGCTCTTGAGTTTCCTTATCCCAAATTAAAAAGGCAAACATTCCACGAAGCTCTTTAACCGCTTCTGTACCTTTTTCACTATATAAGGCAAGAATGACTTCTGTATCAGAATGAGTCGCAAATGGATATCCTTTGTTTACTAACTCTTCTCTTAGCTCAACATAATTATAGATTTCCCCATTAAAGATAATCCAGTAACGCTCATTTTCATAGGATAGAGGCTGATTACCACCTTCTAGGTCAATAATGCTTAATCGACGGAAACCAAAATGAATATGTTCATCAAAATAATATCCGGCATCATCAGGCCCTCGATGAGTAATTATATCCGTTCTATCTTTAAATTGTTTTTTTTCTAAATCATCGGCATTCTGAGCTTGGTCTTGTATGTAGCCTATAAAGCCGCACATATTAATTCCACCTTTTATTTATAAAATCATATCCTTATTAATTTAACATAAAATCAATTGTAATTCGATAGATGGATGAATAATTTCAAAACATCCTTATTTTTCATCCTTTCCTATTAAACGCAAGAATAAAAGCGTTTGTTCGTAACTGAAGGACATTTTTGCAAAAGTTTTAAAAAGTTATCAAGGAAAAAGTAGGATGAAAAATGATATAGTAATATTGAAAGAAAATTAGAAAAGCTTGGATTTTGACATACTAAAGTACAGGTAAAAGAGTTTGAGATAGAGGAAGGAAACAAGAAGGTTTAGTATGAGCTGAGAAGACATAGAACAAAAGAAAGGGAGAAAAGTTATGGATAATCAATATATTTCTAATGCAATGACAGTAAAGCTTGATCCAATTCTACCTCCAATATCAACATTTAAAGAAGGTATTCGTAGAGCACCAAAGCGAGAATTTATTTTAACGAAGGAACAAACAGCACTAGCCTTAAAAAATGCTTTACGCTATATTCCTGAAGAGTTACATGAACAGCTTGCTCCTGAATTTTTAGAGGAGCTATATACTAAGGGACGAATCTATGGATATCGTTTTCGTCCAGAAGGTAATATCAAAGCAAATCCAATAGACGAATATAAAGGGAAAATTGTAGAAGCAAAAGCCTTTCAAGTGATGATAGACAATAACTTAGATTTTGATGTTGCCCTCTATCCTTATGAACTAGTTACCTATGGAGAAACAGGACAGGTTTTTCAAAACTGGATGCAATATCAGCTTGTAAAAAAATACTTAGAGGTAATGACAGAGGATCAAACCTTAGTTCTTCATTCTGGCCATCCATTAGGATTATTTAAATCACGTCCGGAAAGTCCAAGAGTAATCATCACTAATGGATTAATGATTGGGATGTTTGACACTCAGGAATATTGGCATAAAGCAGCCGCACTTGGGGTAGCCAACTATGGCCAAATGACCGCAGGAGGCTGGATGTACATTGGGCCACAAGGGATTGTCCATGGCACCTATAGTACGATTCTAAATGCGGGACGTTTAAAGCTTGGGATTCCTCAGGACAAAGATTTGAGCGGACATTTATTTGTGACATCCGGCTTAGGTGGGATGAGTGGTGCCCAAGGAAAAGCAATTGAAATCGCAGGTGGCGTAGGAATTATTGCAGAAGTGGATTATTCTAGAATAGAAACTCGCCTTATTCAAGGTTGGATTAGTAAAGCATCTGCAGATCTCGAGGAGGTATTCCGTTTAGCAGAGGAGTATAAAAAGAAAAAAGAAGCGATCTCTATCGCTTATCATGGCAATATAGTGGATTTACTTGAATATGCTGATGAAAAAAATCTGAAGATTGATTTATTATCCGATCAAACCTCTTGCCATGTTGCTTATGATGGTGGATATTGCCCACAAGGTATTACCTTTGAAGAACGGACAGTCCTCTTAGCTACCGATAAACCTAAATTTAGAACATTAGTTGACCAAAGCTTGCGTCGTCACTACCAGCTAATTAAAAGTCTTGTGGGGAAGGGAACCTATTTCTTCGATTATGGCAACAGCTTTATGAAAGCGGTTTACGATTCTGGTGTCAAGGAAATCACTAAAAATGGATTTGATGAGACTGACGGATTTATTTTCCCTTCCTATGTAGAGGATATATTAGGACCACAGCTATTTGATTATGGTTATGGGCCTTTTCGTTGGGTATGCTTAAGTGGTAAAAAAGAGGACCTGCGCAAAACAGATCAAGCTGCAATGGAGATTATTGATCCAAATCGAAGATACCAGGACCGTGATAATTATATCTGGATTCGTGATGCAGAGAAAAATAATTTAGTGGTAGGGACTCAAGCAAGGATTCTATATACTGATGCACTTGGTAGAAGAGATATTGCTTTGAAATTTAATGAGCTTGTAAGAAAAGGAGAAATTGGGCCTGTCATGCTTGGCCGGGACCATCATGACACTGGAGGTACTGACTCTCCATTTAGAGAGACTGCTAATATTAAGGATGGAAGCAATGTAATGGCAGACATGGCCACACATATTTTTGCTGGAAATGCGGCTCGTGGAATGAGTTTAATTGCATTGCATAATGGTGGCGGTGTTGGTATAGGAAAATCAATCAATGGTGGTTTTGGATTGGTTTTAGATGGAAGCAAACGAATTGATCAAGTGATAGAAATGTCCATGCCATGGGATGTAATGGGTGGAGTAGCAAGAAGAGCATGGGCAAGAAATGAGAACGCGCTAGAAACAAGTATTGAATATAACGAGAAATTTAAAGGGTCTGACCATATCACACTTCCGTTTATTGTAAAAGAGGATCTGATTAGCCAGCTCATAGAACAAACCTATGAAAAAAGGAAACATAGCGAGGTGAGCAGATGATTGATCAAAATATTTTAATTATCCATGCCAATGAATTAGTGACAGTAAGTGGTTTTCAAGCAAAAAAAGGAAAAGAAATGTCTGAACTCCATATTATTGAAGATGGAGCAGTTGCTATTGAAAAGGGAATTATTACGAGGGTTGGTAAAACGGAGGAAGTCCTGTCGGAAGTGGATACCTCTTTATACCAAATTATAGATGCTACCGGTAAAGCAGTACTTCCCGGCTTTGTTGATTCCCATACTCATTTAGTATTTGGTGGCTTCCGAGCAGAGGAATTTTCCCTAAGATTAAAAGGGGAGAGCTATATGGAAATCATGAAACGTGGTGGAGGAATTGCAAGCACAGTAAAGGCTACAAGGGAAGCAACCAATGAACAGCTTTATCGTGAAGGATTAAGAAGATTAGATTCCATGCTAAGCTTTGGAGTTACCACCGTAGAAGGTAAAAGCGGCTATGGCCTTGACCGGGTAACAGAGCTAAAGCAGCTTGAGGTTATGAAGGAGCTTAATAAAAACCATTCAGTTGACATTGTGGGAACATTTCTTGGTGCTCATGCTGTTCCATCAGAATATAAAGGAAAAGAAGATGCGTTTATTGATTTTCTAATCAATGATGTCCTTCCAGAAGTAGCAGATCAGAAGCTTGCGGAGTTCTGCGATGTTTTTTGCGAACAAAATGTTTTTTCTGTGGAACAATCTAGAAGGCTATTAACTGAAGCTAAAAAAGTAGGAATAAAGGCAAAGCTGCATGCGGACGAAATTGTTCAATTGGGAGGAGCAGAGCTAGCAGCAGAATTAGGAGCAATCTCTGCAGATCATCTTTTGCATGCTTCTGATCAAGGAATAAAAGCGATGGCAGAGGCGGGAGTTGTTGCTACATTACTGCCTTTAACTGCCTTTAGCTTAAAGGAGCCTTATGCTAGAGCACGATATATGATTGACCAAAATTGTGCAATAGCTCTTGCGACCGATTTAAATCCAGGAAGCTGTTTCAGCAACTCCATTCCCTTACTCTTTGCCCTAGCAACTTTGTATATGAAAATGACACCAGAGGAAGCAGTGACCGCTTTAACCTTAAATGGCGCAGCTAGTTTAAGTCGAGCAGATACTATTGGCAGCATTGATGTGGGGAAAAAAGGCGATCTTATTATTTTAGAATATCCTTCCTACCAATTTATACCCTATCATTTTGGCGTTAATATTGTAGAAAAGGTAATCAAGGATGGCCGATTAGTGTTTGAAAGATAAAGAAATGGAAGTTATACACTCAGGAGGAATCAATATGAATATCCCTCATCTTAAGCCAGCAGGGGAAGCAAAGTTTGTTGATCATAATGTAATTAGAGCAAGTGAAATCATAAGACCATGGTTGGGAGAAGAATTAAAAGGGTTTGGAATCATTGGAGCTCCTTTATCAAAGCCATCCATTAGTCATTCAGGGGCAGCACTTGCACCATCTACCATACGCAAAGCATTATCTGCTTTTACCACCTATTCTATTGAAGATGATATAGAGCTTAAAGATACTAGTATCTACGATCTAGGGGATATTACCATGCATGTGACCAATATTTCAGAGTCACAAAACCGAATTGAAGAGACGCTTAACAATATCTTCAGTGAGCAAAGTCAGTTTATGCCAATCATTCTTGGTGGTGATCATTCGATAAGTGCTCCTAGTATTAAGGCTTTTCATAAGGCAAAAGGAACAATAGGTGTAATCCAGTTTGACGCTCATCATGATTTGCGTAATTTGGAGGATGGTGGCCCAACAAATGGTACTCCATTTCGAACATTGCTTAAGGATGGGGCTATTTTAGGAGAAAATCTGATTCAAATCGGGATTCGCAGTTTTTCTAATAGCAAGGATTATTATGAATATGGAAAACAACAGCAGGTAACCATCTATACAATGAAGGATGTTCGACAAAAAGGAATAGAGCAGATTTTGAAGGATTCGATGGAATATCTAAAGAAAAAAGTCGATGTTATTTACATTTCCTTGGATATGGATGTAATAGATCAAGCTCATGCGCCGGGTTGTCCTGCCATTGGCCCTGGTGGAATGGATAGTCAGACTTTACTAGATGCAATTGATTATTTGGCTCAAGAACCTAAGGTAGGAGCTATAGATATAGTAGAGCTAGATCCTACCTTAGATGTAAGGGATATGACAAGTCGGTTAGCTGCTCATGTAATTCTCCATTTTATAAAGGGAAAAAAGAGATAATATAGCAGTTGAAAAATAGAAAACGTGTAGAACCTATTGATGAATTTCAAAAGGTTCACACGTTTTCGTTTTTTTACTTTAAGAAAGTTTAAATTCTTTAAAGGAATAAAGTATCAGAAAAACTAAGGCTTTCGCTATAGACTTGGCGACAAGCCAAGTTTTTCTAAAGAGAAATATTATCTTCCTGGAATTGTAGGAGGCTCGTAACGTAATTCCTCATCAAAGGTGATGTAATCTAAGTTAACCATTAATAATAAATATCTCATTCCTGTCTGTGGATCACTAATAATAATATGATCACGACCAGCAGCCTCTAAACAGCCTTTAAAAACCTTAGCATTCCATTCTTTATTATTTTCAAACGTCATATAAATAGTAGCAATTTTACCAAGGTTTAAGCGTAAAATATTTTCAATATAGGACTGCTCTACCGGCATTAAACCTGGTACATTTACCCCTTGCTCTCTTTCCGGTACAGTTGGGATTGGAACCATTGGTTGTTGAGGAACCATTGGTTGGGTATCTTCAGGACCCATTGGATAATTTGGGTACATAGGTTGTTGTGGGTACATAGGGTACATGGATTGTTGTTCATCCATGTCATAATAGCCATAATAATAAGGGTTTTGATACATTTTTTTAAGACACTCCTTTTTTAATATCCTAATTACACTCGTGGACAATCTTGTCTTGTTGGTTGATAAAAACAATGGGCTTTAAACTTTCCGGTATTCCACTGGTTATACCATTGTGCAGGACAGGTTTGTGTACCAGGGTCAAAGAACCATAGGGACCTTGAAGCTGGATGAAACCTCTCTCCATTGATTACTTTTCTTGCGAGGGCAATCTCAGATTCTCGCGCACGCTGATAAAAATAGGATTTCTGAGTTGCTTCAAAACCACCGGGAGATTGGAAAACCATTCGGCGGATTGAACGTATATCCTTAAAATCCAAACAGTTGGAAATCACCCGATTAACCCCAGTGTTTCCTACCAACAACATTCCAAGCTTTCCTTCGCCTTCTGCTTCAGCTCTTATTAACCTAGCCAATAACTTTATATCTTCAGAACTCGCTTTTACGACAGCCATTGCCTCACCTCGCGATAGTATAGGCTTCCATAACATCATATTGAAAAGGAAGGAAATAGGTGATTAAATTTCCGAAAAAAATATTGACTTTGTGCCCAAATCATTATATTCTTTCATTAACAATTTAAAACGTTAAAGTTTCATCTTATCCAGAGAGGCGGAGGGACTGGCCCTATGATGCCCGGCAACCGATTTTCATTTTTGAAAACGCGGTGCTAATTCCTGCAGAGCAAAGAATAGCTCTGACAGATAAGAAGAGTAGCGAGAACTATCATCCTCTTCTTTTGAAGGGGATTTTTTTTTCTAAACCTTCTTGTCTGAAATAAGTAATAGATCGTAAAAGATCTTAAGGAGGAATGAAAATGGCACTTGCTAACCCAAAATCGAATTACATGGAAGGAATATTAAATATTGGTAATCTAAAGCTTGAATCAGGAGATATAATAGAACAGGTCCATATAGCGTATGAAAGAGTAGGAGCAAAAACAGGGCCAATAATCTTAGTTTGTCATGCATTAACAGGAAACCAATATACTGTGGGTAGAGAAGAGGAACCTGGCTGGTGGAACAATTTGATTGGTCCTAATCAATTAATAAATACCAATGTCTTTCAAGTAATAACAACCAATGTGATTGGTGGCTGTAATGGTTCAACAGGGCCAACAACCATCAATCCTAGCACCAAAAAGCAGTATAGGGGGAGTTTTCCCTTTGTAACTGTAAGAGATATGGTTCAGGCACAATATAAAACATTACAAAAGCTTGGGGTTAAACATCTCCATGCTGTCATCGGTGGATCACTAGGGGGGATGCAGGTGCTAGAATGGGGAATTCTCTATCCTGATTTTATGAATCACCTTGTACCCATTGCAGTTACACCTTATTTAAGTGATTATGCAATTTCCTTTAATTCTATTGCTCGTTATGCCATTACTCAGGATCCATTATGGGAAAACGGAGATTATTCCTCAAAAAAAGGACCTGATACAGGGTTAAGTATAGCAAGAATGATAGGGATGGTTACCTATCGTTCAGATCAACTTTTTAATCAACGGTTTTCTAGAGGATTAAGAAGTGAATGGGGTAAGGAACATCGTGAACAAAGCTTTGAAGTGGAGTCGTATTTAACATATCAAGGAAAAAAATTAACCAAACGATTTGATACAAATAGCTACTTGTATCTATTAAAGGCAATGGATTCCCATGATATTGGCAGAGATCGTGGTGGATGGAGAGATGCCGCAAAGCAAATCAAGGCAAAGCTATTAGCGATCAGCTTTAAAGGAGATCTATTATATCCTGCTGAAGAATTAAAGGAGTTAACAGAGATTTTGGAGCAGCTTGGAAGGTCTAGTAAATTTGCGTATATTGACACTGCTTTTGGCCATGATGGATTTTTAGTAGAGTTTGAGCGATGGGGATCTATTCTGAAAGAAGCTCTTTATAGTTAATTTTTTGTATACAATAAAAGCAAAAGCTTGGCAAAAGCCAAGCTTTTCAAATTATTTAGGGGAGTATACTGTTTTCCTATAAAAATAAGTGTAGCTGTTATTTGCTACTGTAAATCGTTTTCACCGATTTCTTGTAGGCTGCCTAAGGGAACCTCTAATCCTTCATTATCTAAGCTGGTAACTTGAGCAGATAATTTACGGGGATCAATATTGTTAATCCAAATCTTTTGCCCATTATACATTACTTCGTAGGTTTTCTCCGAATTTAAAATTTCTTCAGCACGGTTATATTCCATGTTGATCACCTCCTCATAATAATCAGTTACTTCAATTATGATGGCATAAACTGTTAACTTTTATTCAAAGCTATCAAAATATTAAAGCTTGTCTCTACAAAAACGCAGGATCTATATTTCTTGCTTTGTCTTTTAGAAGGTTTTCAAGTAAAATGATTACGATATAGTAAGTATGATAGTAACAGGAGTGAAGAACATGATTTTAGTTGAAACAAGAAAACATAATGATCCTCGAATTAATTTGGCTGTAGAGGAATATGTGTTGAAAAATATGGATAAAGAGCAGACCTATCTACTTTTTTACATCAACGAGCCATCCATTATCATTGGAAGAAATCAGAATACCATTGAAGAAATCAATCAAGGGTATGTAAAAGAAAATAATATTCATGTAGTAAGACGTTTGTCTGGTGGTGGAGCAGTTTATCATGATCTAGGAAATTTAAATTTCAGCTTCATTACAAAGGATGACGGGAATAGTTTCCATAATTTTAGAAAGTTTACAGAGCCAGTAATTAAAGCACTACATAAATTAGGAGTTAATGCAGAACTAAGTGGTAGAAATGATATTACTGTAGAAGGTAGAAAAATTTCAGGTAATGCACAATTTGCTTACAAAGGTCGGATGTTTAGTCATGGAACATTATTACTTAATTCCGAGATTGAGAATGTTGTAGCTGCCCTTAATGTTAATCTAGAAAAGATTCAATCGAAAGGGATTAAATCCATCCGAAGCCGAGTTGCGAATATTAGTGAGTTTTTAGGTACTTTAGGTACGCAAATGAGTACTGAAGATTTTAAACAACAGCTTCTTCAATATTTGTATGAAGGATATGATGAAATTCCTACCTATACATTAACCGATGAGGACTATCAAAAGATTGAGGAAATCTCTAAAGAGCGTTATGGGAATTGGGATTGGAATTATGGTCAGTCTCCTGCCTTTAATATTCAAGGTTCTAAACGAATTGAAGGTGTTGGACAATTTGATCTTCGATTTGATGTCAAAAATGGACGCATTCAAGGTGCGAAAATTTATGGAGACTTCTTTGGTACAGCTGAGGTAACTGAGCTAGAGGAAAAACTAATTGGACTTCGTTATGAACAAGAAGAAATCAAAGCATTATTAGAAAAGTATAATGTAAAAGAGTTTTTTGGTAATGTTACATTAGAGCAAATACTTGAGATTATGTTTTAATTTTTAAATGTAAGGGTTTATAGAAAGCTGGTGATAAAGTGTTAGAAATGCTCTTTGGTAGCTTATTAGCGGGGCTTTCCACCGGTCTAGGAGCTGTTCCACTTTTTTTTATAAAAAAGTTGAATCATCATCTAAGGGATACATTGCTTGCTTTTACAGCAGGAGTTATGGTATCAGCAAGTACCTTTAGTCTAATACCGGAAGCAAAAAATTATGGCCTATTGCCTGTGTTTGTAGGGGTTTTTTTAGGAACAAATATCCTATTATTATTGGAAAAAACACTACCACATATTGAAATTGAGAACTTTAATCAATCCTTAAAGGGTATCGATAAAAAAGCATGGCTAATTATCGCAGCCATTGCACTGCATAATATTCCAGAGGGATTATCTGTTGGTGTATCTTATGCTGCCGATAACCCAGATCTTGGTTCATTGGTTGCTCTAGCAATAGGATTGCAAAATGCGCCAGAAGGCTTGCTTGTTGGATTGTTTGTTCTTCAGCAAAATATGAGCAAGGGAAAGGCATTCGCGATTGCCTTAGGAACAGGATTCATTGAGGTAATCTCTTCAATTATTGGCTTTATTTTAATTCAATATGTTACTTTTTTTGTTCCGTATGGGTTGGCCTTTGCAGCAGGAGCGATGATCTATATTGTTTACAAGGAGCTTATACCTGAAAGTCATGGTCACGGATATGAAATTAGTGCAACAATCGCTTTTGTTAATGGGTTGTTAATTATGTTTTTCCTAAATGAATGGTTTGCTTAAGAGTATTACGCTAATAATAAAATTAGAAAACACCTGTCAATTGCAGGTGTTTTTATATGAGGGAAAGTTATTTTATCTATAGATGAGGGTGTTTGCTATGAATGTTTATTTGTTAGTCATTATTCTTTATATCTTGATTATCCTTCTTATTGGTATCTCTTTACGGAAATACGTTAAAAGCTCCTCTGACTTTTTCGTTGGTGGGAGGAAATTTAATACCGCTTTTCTGTTTACCACATTAATTACAGCCAACATTGGAGCGGGTTCTACAGTTGGCGTGGCAGGGTTAGGGTATCGATATGGAATATCAGCATGGTGGTGGATTGGCGCATCGGCAATTGGTTCGTTATTACTTGCATTTACAGTGGGGCCGAAAATTTGGAGGATTGCCTCTCAATATAATATGTATACATTAGGAGATTATTTGGATCATCGATATCATGCTGTTTTTCGTTTAGTCATGGCACTGATGATGGCGGTAGGAACAATGGCTTTATTTGCAGGACAGCTTCTTGGAATTGCTTGGATTCTCACTGTAGTTGCTGGAACATCAAAAACAGTAGGAGTTTTAATTGGGGCGTTAGTCGTTAGCTTATACTTTATTGTTGGAGGAATACTTTCTTCGACTGTTGTTAATATATTTCAGCTAGTGATGATCTTATCAGGCTTTCTGATTGCCCTTCCTTATTCCTTACAACATATTGGTGGATGGGAACAGCTAACATTATTGATTGAACAAGGTGCACCAGAAAAAGCAGAGGGTTATTTTTCCTTTACTGGAATTGGTCTAAAGCAAATTATCGGGTACATATTTCTATTAACCCCGTCCTTTATCATTTCCCCAGGACTGATTCAAAAGATTTTTAGTGCAAAGAATGAACAGGTTGTAAAGACGGGAACGCTACTTAATGCCATTGTACAGCTAGGATTTGCCTTTATCCCTGTTGTCATCGGAATGGTCGCCTTTGCTGCATTCCCCACATTGGAAAATCAGGATTTAGCGCTACCAATGGTGATGAAAGAAATGTTACCTATCTGGATTGGGGCAATCGCATTGGCAGCAATTTTCGCAGCAGAAGTAAGTACTGCAGACTCAGTACTATTCATGATTACTTCCTCTTTAACAAAGGATATTTATGGTACTTTTATTCGGAAAGAAATGAATGATCAAGAACTATTAAAAGTAAGTAGAGTTATAACAGTGCTAAGCGGAATAGCGAGTGTAATCTTAGCATTATTTTTGCAGAACATTATCTCAAGCTTATCCATTTTCTATACATTAATGTCTGTAGCATTAACTGCACCATTGATCTTTGGATTATATTCAAAGGGTGCAAGCACAACAGCAGCTGTATTATCTAGTGGGTTAGGAATAGTGGTTACATTATGGGTCCGCGTTGTGACCGACAATCAAGGTTACTTTTTGTTTACCCCACAAGCTATTGGAATGCTAATCTCGATTGGGCTGATGCTAACCGCGGTATTGATTTATCCTAAAAAATAAAATAATAATGATTATCGTTGTCAATAAGTTTTTATAAATTACGAGAAAGGGGGCAAATCATTGTACGGTCTACTGATTGATTTAGATGGAACTTTATACCACGGTGGAAAAGTTATTTCACTAGCTCCTTCATTTATTCAAAAATTAAGAGAGGATGATATCCCCTTTTTATTTGTGACCAATAATTCTTCACGCACACCTCAGGATGTTGCAAACCACCTTAACAAATTAGGAATTGAGGCAAGAGAAGAAGAGGTATGTACCTCGGCACTTGCGACAGCACAATATATTGTGGATCAAGCACTAGGCAAGACTGTATATTTGATAGGTGAAAAAGGGTTAAAAGAAGCGTTAAAAGAAAAAGGCTTAAGAATTATTGAGGAAGAGGAAGGGGAAGGGCAATTTGAGGAAGTTGCAATAGATTTAGTAGTTCAAGGAATTGATCGTCAATTTAACTATGTAAAGCTTACGAAAGCAACCCAGTTTATTGCTCAAGGGGCAGCCTATTTACTAACCAATCCAGATCATCTTTTGCCATCAGATGAGTTGCCTATTCCAGGCGCTGGCTCAATCGCCGCAGCCATCGAGAAAGCAACAGGAACCCAACCAACCATTATTGGTAAGCCAAGTCCGATCATTATCCAATACGCGATTGATAAACTATTAACTGTTCATTCAACATTAAAACGAGAAAATATTATTGTTGTTGGAGATAATATTCATACAGATATCCAAGCTGGGAAAAATGCCAATTTAAAAACGGCATTCGTATTATCCGGTATTTCCAAAATGGAAGAGCTTAAACAGTATCAAGAATTACAGCCTGATATTATCGCGAACGATTTGCTTCATTTAGAAGAGCTTTTAAAGGAAAGGATTTAGATGGGCAGTCCCAGCTCCTTATGTTACAATCTAAAATATATTTAAATGAATTTTATTGATGGAGGCAGCAATGATAAATCAAGAACAGCCATTACTATGGGAAAATAAACGATACCATACATTAAATCATTATTATCGTGAGATTTTTGGAGAAAAAGTATTTAAAGTTTCTCTTGATGCAGGCTTTACCTGCCCAAATCGAGATGGTGCAGTGGCAACAGGAGGGTGTATCTTCTGTAGTAATAGAGGTTCAGGAGATTTTGCAGGAGATCGCAGACTAGAATTAAAGCAGCAATTTAAAGAAGTGAAAGACCGGATGCATCAAAAATGGCCAAAAGCGAAATATATTGCCTATTTTCAAGCCTTTTCTAATACCTATGCACCAGCTGACGAACTGAAAGAATTATACGATGCTGTACTAGAGGAAGAAGGTGTAGTGGGAATATCCATTGCTACTAGACCAGATTGCTTACCTGATGATGTTTTAGATGTACTCGAGGAATTAAATAAAAAAACAAAGCTGTGGGTAGAGCTAGGTTTGCAAACAATTCATGAACATACTCAAGTACTAATCAATCGGGCACATAGTTATGAGGTATTTTTAGATGGAGTTAGAAAGCTTCGCGAACGGAACATTGATGTTATAACCCATATTATTGTGAATCTGCCGAATGAAACAAAAGAAGAGATGATGGAAACGGCAAAGGCGGTTGCTCAAATGCCAATTCAAGGAGTGAAGATTCACATGCTCCATTTATTAAAAAAGACGCCGATGATGAAGCTGTACCAAGCTGGGCAATTAACCTTTATGAACCGAGAGCAATACACAGACTTGGTTGTTGATATGATAGAAATTTTACCACCGGAAATGGTTGTTCATCGATTAACCGGAGATGGGCCACCTGACTTGTTAGTGGAACCGTTATGGACCTTGAAAAAGTGGGAGGTTCTAAATGGAATTGATAAGGCCTTAAAAGAAAGAAATACTTGGCAGGGGAAATATTATCAAAAAGAATCCTTGGGCCAATAATCGAAAAAAACCTTCTGGATTTATTTCCAGAAGGTTTTTGCATATCAAGGGAAAAAGGTTTTTTAGTCGTCGTCTCTCATATTTAAAAAGATGAATACATAACGTAACAGCTGTAATAATGCCATTGCCGCAGCTGCGACATAAGTAAGAGCTGCAGCATTAAGCACCTTGCTTACACCTCGTTCTTCCTCGTTTCTAATAAAGCCCTCAGCAACCATTAACTGCTTTGCTCTACTAGAAGCATTAAATTCAACAGGTAGAGTAATTAATTGAAAAGCCACAACAGTTGCAAAGAAAAGAATACCTACTAACACCAAATTTAATGAATTAAATAAGAAACCAATTAAAAACAACATTGGTGTTAAGCCTGATGTAAAGTTTAGAATTGGAAAGATTCTGTGACGTAGAACAAGCATGCTATAGGCTTCAGAATGCTGAATCGCATGGCCTACTTCATGGGAAGCAATTGAAATGGAGGAGATAGAACGTCCATAATAGACTCCTTCAGATAAACGTACTACTCGGTGAATGGGATCATAGTGGTCTGTTAAATGACCACGAGTAGGCTCTACTGGTACATTTGCTAATCCATTGCGATTTAGTAGATGTCTTGCTGCTTCAGCTCCTGATATTCCTGAGGAAGCTGCTACCTTTGCATAGGCTTCATAATTACCCTTAACTTTAAACTGGGCCCAGATGGATAAACCGAATGTGGCGAAAATAGCTAATTCAATTAGTGGATTTGAGAAAAAATAAGGGAAAAACATAATTTCATAAACCTCCGGTCTTTAAGGTAATCTACAGATTAATATATTGATTATTTATTAAAATTATAACGTAAAAAGAATTGGAAAAGTTGCTTGCTTATTTTAGTTTTTCACAATCCACCAATTTTAATAATTAGATTAATGGAAGGAATTTGTAAATTTAACAAGAATAACATAGAAGAGTGTTAGTTAATATTTAGGGGGGATTTTTTTGAAAAAAATAGTAATAAGTATGCTTAGTTTATTTGTTTTACTTTTTGGAGTCCCAATATCATTTGCTGATGAGCTAGTACAAAACGAAAGTGACCTAACAGAATATTATATACAAGTCGATCTAAATGATGAGGAAAAGTCTTTGACTGCAAAACAAACGATAATCTTTACGAATAATTACGAAGAGCCACTGGATCAATTGATTTTTCATTTGTATGCTGATTCTTATAATCAAGTAGAAACCCTGCCATCTATAGGAGGTTTTGGGGCAAATCAACCATTAAGCGAATCGCAAATTGGTGATATTAAAATCACAGATGTTCAAGTCAACCAGCAGAAAGTAGAGTATACCGATAAGGAGCAATTACTTAAGGTTAACTTAGCAGACCCTTTAAAAACAAATGAAAAAGTAGAAATTAACATCGAATTTACACTTAAAATTCCGGAAGGCACTCATCGTTTAGGTTACTTCCAAAACGTTATTTCCTTAACAAACTGGTATCCAATTATGTCTATTTATGATGAGTCAAAGAAAGAATGGGATCTTAATCCTTATCATCCAATTGGGGAATCAAATTATAGTGATGTAGCAAATTATCAATTAGAGGTTACCGTTCCAGAAGGAATGGAAATTGCATCAACAGGAGTCATAAAAAATGATCAACAGCAAATTGAAAATAAGGAATTAGAAGAAAAAATAATTAAGATTG
The DNA here is from genome assembly GCA_002441135.1 of Caryophanales bacterium UBA6259. Classification (GTDB taxonomy): domain Bacteria; phylum Bacillota; class Bacilli; order Tepidibacillales; family Tepidibacillaceae; genus UBA6259. The sequence goes on from DJVJ01000051.1 coordinate 40,309, forward strand.
AAGCAGATAAGGTAAGAGATTTTGTAATGATTCTAAGTAATGATTTTAAAGTGGTTCATAAAGAAATTGATGGAGTAAACATTAATACCTTTTATTTTTCTGAAAATAAGCAAACCGCACAAATACTTTTAGATGAAGTAGCAGAAACAGTTCAATTTATGAATCAAACAGTTGGAAAATATCCATATGAAGAATTGGATATTGTTGAAACCTATTTAGGTGGAGGAGCAATGGAATATCCACAGCTATTACAAATGGGTTCATTTTTCCCAATTGAATTAAATTACAAAGAAAGTAGCCGAGTACCTTTTCTTTTAGAGGCTGCAGTTCATGAAACTATTCATCAATGGTGGTATGTTAGTGTAGGAAATAATGAATTTTTTGAGCCAATACTTGATGAGTCTTTAACTGTCTTTTCAACTGCCTACTATTTTGAAAAGGAATATGGCCAATACCATAGTAACGGAATAATTAGCTCAATTCGGAGTAGGGTCTACCCTGAAAATACCCTGCCATTTAATTCAAGTGTAGAGAAATTTAGTAATTGGGGAGAGTATGGTAATGTTATTTATGGAAGAGCGCCTATAATTTTTGAAGACTTACGCAATAAAGTAGGCGAAGAAAAGTTACAACAAATTTTGCAGACCTATTATCAACGATTTTTATTTAAAAACGCAGCTGTACAGGATTTCTTAGATATTGTTGGAGAAGTTACTGATCTAAAAACAAAAGAATATATCTCAACATCGATAGCAGACTCTAACTATTTTCCACAGCATTTACAATTAACAGAAGAAGAATTTAAAATTATGAGAAGAGAAATGCTTAAAAACGAGCTTAAAGAACGAAAAGTAAAAGATCAACAAAATTTAGCAAGCTTCTTATTAAATGTGTTGGAAGAAAACAAGGTTTATTTAATTAAGCCCAATGTAACAGATGATAAAGAGCGAGCAAATATTGATCAATTAATAGAAACGTTAAAGATGGAGTTTGAAGGTAATATGGGAATTGAACTAATAATTTTAGATGACACTAGGCTTACAAATGAGATTTTAAAGAAAAACTATATCGTTCTTGGTAATCCGAAAAATAATCGCATTATGGCTGAAATCAATGACTCTATGCCAATGTACTTAACCTCAAAAGGAGTAATTTTTGACGATATTTTTATAAAAACTTCGAGTTATAATGGATATTTTGTAGCGGAAAATCCAGGGAATGACAAACAACAAATTCTTTCTATTTTTTGGAATGATGGTGAGAAACTACCATACCGCTTTAATTTTATGTGGGACAACGATTTACAGTTTTATCTACAAGTTAAGGAAAGAATGGAAATAAAAGGTTATTTTTAGATTACTTAAAATTCGACGTACCTACCTAGGTATGTCGAATTTTTTTCCCTTCTATAAACTGTTCTAGTATATAATATTCCATAGAATAATCAGTCAATAGGGGTAAAGAGGATGAAGGAACGGATTACGATAATTATTGCATTACTTATTGGAATTGGGGCAGGATTACTAGCAGTATTGTTTCGCTCATTGGTGGATTTAGCAGAAATTGTTTATCAATATGTAACAAGAGGGTTGTTCACTCCTATTGCTGGGGAATGGTGGTTTATTTTTGTCCCTGCATTAGCTGGTCTTATTGTTGGCCCATTTATTTTTTATGTTGCAAAGGAAGTAAAAGGTACAGGTGTCCCCGATGTAATGGAAGCAATTGCTCTTCACGGTGGGAAAATAAGAAAAAGAACCATCTTGGCCAAAACATTTGCATCGGCCACTTCTATTGGAGGTGGGGGATCTGTAGGTGCAGAGGGGCCTATTGTTCAAATTGGTGCTGGTATCGGTTCATTAATAGGTCAGTTATTTAAATTAAACCCAAAAATGATAAAAACTTATGTTGCTTGTGGAGCTGCTGCAGGAATTGCAGCAACCTTTAATACTCCAATTACTGGGGTGATCTTTGCTCAAGAAATTATATTAGGAGAATTTGCTTCTGGTGCATTTATCCTGATCGTAGTTTCAGCGGTAACTGCAGCAGCGATTGCTCAATTATTTCTAGGAACTAGCCCTGCTTTCCTTGTAGAGACGTATTTATTAAATTCCCCAATAGAGTTGTTCTTTTATGCCCTATTAGGGATTTTTGCGGCATTAATCGCCTTGATTTTTATGAAAGTACTTTATAAAACAGAGGATATAATGAATCAAATAAACACCCCTGAATGGTTTAAACCAATAATTGGGGGATTATTGGTTGGTATTATTGGTATAAAGTACCCACAGGTGTTAGGTATTGGCTATAGTACCATCGAACAAATCTTTCAAGAGGGATTTTTGCTTCCAACACTAGTAATGCTAGTCATTATAAAAATTGTTGCTACATCGATTACTCTAGGCTCTGGACATTCCGGTGGGATCTTTGGTCCATCTTTGTTTATTGGTGCTAGCTTAGGTGGTAGTGTTGGAGCAATGATGAAATCCTTATTTCCTGCAATTGTTCTCCAGCCAGGAGCGTATGCCATAGTGGGAATGGGAGCAATGGTTGCTGGAGTAACACAGGCACCAATAACCGCAGTGATGATGATTTTTGAAATGACACAGGATTTTGCGATTATCCTTCCTCTAATGATTGCTGTTGTTTTTAGTACCTGGATTTCTACCTATCTAAGCAGTGAAAATATATTTACCTTAAAATTAGCTAGAAAGGGAATTAAGTTAAAGGCAGGACATAATGTGAATATTTTAAAAGAGATTACGGTAGTAAATGTAATGACCACACCTGTTGAAGTTGTTCAAGAAAAGGATTTGGTTGGTAATGTAATTAAGATGATGCATGATAGTAAACATAATGGATTTCCTGTGGTTAATGATAATGGAGAGTTAGGTGGAATCATCACCCTACAGGATATTCGCGAAGCACCAGTTCAAGGGATTATGGAAAAGCTAGTAGATCAGCTAATGTCTAAAACACTCGTTGTAACCTTTCCAAACGAAACATTGGATGATGTTTTTCAAAAACTTAACGATTTTGATATAGGGCATCTTCCAGTAGTAGAAGAAGGAAATGAAGCAAAGCTTTTGGGAATTGTCACACGTAGTGATGTGATAAAAGCGTATAGCAGACAAAAAATAAAAAATTCAGAAAATTATTTGATATTTAGTAAAAAAGTAGGATAGGAAAATAAAATATTATGTCGAATATGTTAGTAGTTGATAATAAAAGCTTGTATTAAGTGTTAAGGGGATAAAAACATGCTTTATTTACGTTTATTCGTACTTTTATTTTCAATATTAATCACAGGAGATCATTATTTAAAACAAGAAGTGAATTGGTCTTTCTTTTTGTTAATCTCTCTTTTAGTTGTATTGAATTTATTTTTTGGGATGTTAGATAGTTTACAATTTAGGCTATCCAATACATTAATCTCCTTAACATTTTTAGTACTAACAAATGCAATTCATTTCGTAGGGGGCAATATTTGGACACATGGCCTTTATGCTGTGGTATTGATTTGTCTAGCGATTCAGTTTAAAAACCAAAGATTCCTCTTTATTAATACTATTTTAATTTCCACCATTTATTTTTTCATAGAATGGTTAGTTTTCAAACACGAAGGTGTACAAGCCATTTTTTATGATGTGATACTTTTTTTCTTAATAGCTTTAATTTCCTTCGAGCTAGTCATTGAAGATTATTCAAACAAGGACTATTTAACTGGTCTTTATAATTTCAAAGGATTTTTAAAGGCAATAGAAAAGATATGGAATAAAGGAACAAAGCAATTCCATATTGTATTTATTGATTTTATAAATTTCAAAGGATTAAATGAAAAACATGGTGCCAAAGAAGGAGACGATATCCTTCGATTAGTAGCAAAGACATTAAAAAGAAAGCTTGGAAGCGAAGCGGTATTATCTCGATATGAAGGGGACTGCTTTGTTGTTGGCTTTTCTGGTAATTATGACTCGACCAAAAGTAAAATTGATACCGCATTACAATCAATTTCATTAACAGGAATTGAAAACACACCACTACGATATACCCTTTCCTGCGCTTCCTATCCTAATGATGCAAAAGATTTAAACCAGCTAACCCAAATTGCGGAACAAAGAATTGATATTGAGAAGAAATTGATTCATGAAAAGGAAGAGCAAATGAAATCGAGAGTGGAAACCTTATCGGCAATTGGTCAACTAGCTGCTGGTTTAGCTCACGAAATAAGGAATCCTTTAACCTCAGTTCGAGGACTTATTCAGTTGTCAGCAGAGGAAAACCTAGATTTTAAAAAATGGGAAAAAATTATTCTACCAGAAATTGATCGAATGAATGAGCTATTAACAGACTTTCTACACCTTGCACAAAATAGACCGGCAAAAAAACAAGAATGGAATATTAAAGAGATTCTTCAGGATGTAGAGGCATTATTACAGCCCAAAGCATTGCTGTTAGGCCATGAAATTGAATTTGATTATAATAATTGCGGAGCTGTAATATACGTTGATAAGCAGCAAATGCAACAGGTCTTTATTAATTTAATCCAGAATGCATTCGAAGCAATCCAAGAATCCAAAGGAAAAATAAAATTAACATGTAAAGAAGTAAAGGAAGAGCTACAAATAAATATCCAAGACAATGGGAAGGGAATTCCACCTGAAAAGCTTCATCATATTTTTGAACCCTTCTATACAACAAAAGAAGAGGGAACAGGACTTGGATTAGCGATTTGTCATCGGATTGTTACAGATCATCATGGAACGATTAAGGTACATAGTAAGATTAATCAAGGGACAAAATTTACAGTTTCATTCCCGTTTCATAAAATAAAATCCAAAAATTAAAAAAAAGGGCATGCAAGGAATTCCTGCAGCCCTTTTCAAGCATTATTCTTGATCAATAATTAACTTTCCGTTTTTCGCAAAATGATCCTTCTTTAAATCCTCCACAAAAACAAAAACACGGTCAGGTGTAACATCCACTGTTTCACAAACAACCTTGGTGATTTTTTCTACTAGCTCTCTTTTTTGCTCTATTGTTCTTCCTTCAATCATTTCAATAGTTACAAATGGCATTGGTGTGTGTCCCCCTTTTTAGTTTAATTTAATTATAGGGGAAGTATTCAATTAATTCCACCAATTTTTAAAACGATTCCAAAGAGACGGATTATTTTGTAATTGGTTAGCGTTATCTATTGGTGTTTCTTCATTTGGTATATGGTCAGTACAAAACTCTGTAGGTGCTGTTCCATCGACAAACGCCTCAAGTCTAGGTGTTGGACAGCTTGTATTAGCAAGCAAGTGCGTATCTGAGCAAACATAGGCACTAGTAACGCCAGTTTCAGGAACTGCGAACAATTGTGGAGCAAGCCCTTTATGTGCCATTTCCATATACTCTGCCCAAATATCCTTTGTTACAAGCGCATCTAAATCATTAATTAGAGTACCTTTGTCATAACCATTCCAAACAGTGGTCACTAATTGTGGTGTAAAACCAATTAACCAAGAATCGGTATCTGTCGTTCCTGTTTTTCCTGCAACAGGTCTTTTTAGTACATTTGCTACTGATTGACCAGTACCGCCGGGTTCAAAAACACCCTCCATTAAATAGGTCAGTACAAATGTTGCAGCGGGAGTAGCCTCTTCAACCTGCTCTATCTCCTTTTTTTCGTACAGTATATTGCCATAGCCATCCTCAATTTTTAAGATGGATGTCGGTTCCACTTTTTTTCCACTGTTTGCAATCGTAGTATAAGCAGTGGTCATTTCTAAAGGAGTTACCTCCATTGTGCCTAATGCTAAAGAGGGATAAGGTTGAAGCTCGCTTGTGATGCCAAGCCTTTTTGCCATTTCCACTCCAGCCTCTGGTGTAATTTCTTGAATTAAATGGGTCGCATAAATATTATCAGAATGTGTAATCGCATAACGCATATCGATTTCACGATTCGCATATCGGTCACCAAAATTACTTGGTTGATAGGTTTGATTACCAAAGACAAAGGCCGTCGGTTCACTCTTAAACAATGTTAATGGATCAATTCCCTTTTCCAGTGCTGCTAGATAGATAATTGGTTTAAAGGAGGACCCTGGCTGTCTTTTTGCGTGAATCACACGATTAAATTGGCTCTCTGTGTAATCACGACCACCTACCATAGCTTTTATAAAGCCGGTATTAGGCTCAATAGAAACTAATGCAGCTTGTAATTGGCGATCTTTTGGAAGATGCTTTAGTAATGTTTCCTCTGCTGCTTTTTGAATCTCCAAATCTAGTGTCGTATAAATTTTCAGGCCGCCCTGATAGATTTGTTCTTCACTTAATCCATAAACAGAACGAAGCTCTGAAATAATATAATCTTTAAAATATGGTGCATTCGCAGTATAAATCTTTTTCTCTCTGCTTTTAAATACGAGTTTTTCTTCGTAGGCTTGCTTTGCTTCTGACTGTGTAATATAACCTTCTTCTGTCATCGCTAAAAGAACTTGCCACTGTCTCGCTTTCGCTTTCTCAAAATCTACTAATGGAGAATAATAGGTAGGTCCCTTAGGAACCCCAGCTAGCATACTGGCTTCTGCTAAACTTAATTCGGCGATATCTTTATCATAAAAGGTTTTGGCAGCTAATTGAACCCCGTAGGCCCCATGGCCGTAATAGGTTTGATTTAGATACATTTCTAATATATCGTCTTTAGAATATTGCAGCTCTATTTGAAGTGCGAAGATTGCTTCTTTTATCTTCCGTTCCCATGTTTTTTCTAAAGATAAATAGAGACCACGGGCAAGCTGTTGAGTAATTGTACTTGCACCTTGAACCTTTGCTTGATATTTTAAATTTTGAATGGCAGCTCCACCAATTCGAATAATATCGATGCCCATATGCTGATAGAATTTACGGTCTTCAATCGCGATGGTAGCATTAACTAGATGTTCAGGAACGATATTTAATGAGACATATTCACGACTTTCACCATCATGCAAGTCATCAATTACCTCCCCGTTATTTGAATAAATAAACGAGGTTTGAGTAATCGTAGTTTTAGGCAAAGGCTGGGCTTGAAGATATAGGATTAATACTAGAGTAGAACTAGAAAAAATAAATGTCAAAACAAATAAAATAACGGTAAGCTTTTTAATCCCTTTTAATACTTTAAAAAGCATCATATCCTCTAAATACTGATCTTTACTCATATTCCTTCTCCTCCCTTCATCCCATTTTTAGTATTCATTATTGCTATTTTTCCTTGGGGATATACGGTAAGTGAGAGAGAAATATAAAAAAAACTTGCTTTTTTGATTGTTTTTTATATAATACATTTTGTTGTATCCGATAGGATAAGATATAATCAAGGTTTATCAAAATAGAAGATATGAAAAGAGGGATTATGATGGATTTATGGTATACAGAAAAGCAAACACCGAATCATGGAATAACTACGAAGATTACCGAAACTATACATACGGAGCAAACTGATTTTCAAAAGCTAGATATTATTGAGACAGTTCAATTTGGCAGAATGCTTGTGTTAGACGGCATGGTAATGACAACAAACGTGGATGAGTTTGTTTATCATGAAATGATTAGCCATGTGGCTTTAAATACTCATCCGAACCCTAAAAAGGTGTTAGTTGTTGGTGGTGGAGATGGCGGTGCAATTCGTGAAATTATTAAACATCCATCTGTTGAAAAGGCAGTTTTAGCAGAAATTGATGGTCGAGTTATCGAAACATCAAAACAATATTTACCTCAAATCGCTGGTGCACTAGATGACCCTCGAGTTGATGTTCAAGTAGTCGATGGAATTCAATATATTCATGATCACAAAAATGAGTTTGATGTAATCATGGTGGACTCTACTGAGCCAGTTGGTCCGGCAGTTGGTTTATTTGAAAAAGGATTTTATCAAGGAATTTTTGAAGCACTAACAGAGGATGGAATTATGGTTGCTCAAACTGAATCTCCTTGGTTTAATGCTGATTTGATTAAAAGAGTATTTAAGGATATTAAAGCAATTTATCCAGTAACAAGACTATATACAGTAAGTATTCCAACCTATCCAAGTGGATTATGGAGCTTTACCATGGGCTCAAAAAAATATGATCCACTAACAGTAAGTGAAGAGCAATTAAAGGATTTTGATACAAAATATTATTCTCCAAGCATTCATAAATCCGTATTCCAATTACCTAAATTTGTAGAAGCTTTAGTAAAGGAGTAATTGAATATGAAATTTGATGAAGCATACTCTGGAAATGTCTTTATTGCAGCTCATCCAGAATACGAGGATGCTCAGGCAGTTATTTATGGTATGCCAATGGATTTTACAGTAAGCTATCGTCCGGGCTCTCGTTTTGGCCCTAAGCGCATCAGAGAAGTATCAATTGGCTTAGAGGAATATAGCCCATATTTAAATCGTGAGCTAAATGAAATTAAGTATTTTGATGCTGGAGATATTCCACTTCCATTTGGTAACCCTGGAAAAAGTGTAGAGATTATTGGCGAATATGTGGCTAAGCTTCTTGAGGATGGAAAATTTCCTTTAGGATTAGGTGGCGAGCATTTAGTTGCATGGCCAATTATTCGCGAGGTTTATAAAAAATACCCAGATTTAGTCTTGATTCATTTTGATGCACATACGGATTTGCGAGAGAATTATGAGGGAGAAGAATTTTCTCATGCGACACCAATTCGTAAAGCAGTAGAACTCATGGGCGGAAAAAATGTGTATCAATTTGGAATTCGCTCAGGTCTAAAAGAAGAATTCGAATTTGCAAGAGAAAATATTAACTTTTATCCTTTTGAAGTATTAGAGCCTCTAAAGAAGGTATTACCTACAATTAAGGGAAGACCTGTATATCTTACTATTGACATTGATGTACTTGACCCAGCTTTTGCACCGGGAACAGGTACTTTAGAAGCTGGGGGTATCACCTCCAAGGAAGTACTTGCAGCGATTCATGAAATCGCGAATTCAGGTGTACAGATGGTTGGAGCTGATTTAGTGGAAGTAGCACCGATTTATGACTTATCAGATCAAACTGCTATTTTGGCTTCTAAGATGGTAAGAGAAATGTTATTGGGCTTTATTAAATAAGGCACCAACCATAATAATTAATGTTACCAAAACCAAACTAAATTTTAAAAAAACAGCCAAAGCCGAGGATAACTCGGCTTCTTTTTCGATAGGAATGCATAAAATTTTACTGAATCATGTAGAAAGGAAGGGCATCTATGTCAGGTAAGCAACAACTTATTAAGGTAGTTACAAGGATAATCCTTCCCGATGGGGCAAAAGAGCAGATCTTGCAAAATGCAGAGGGTACGCTTTACTTAAAGGAGAATGACTACTTTTTAAGGTACAGAGATGTAAATGAAGAGGACAGCGGTGAAAGCTGGACAACAATTAAATGGCCAAGCTTGGATAATAGGGATAATAAAAAACAGGAAGTAACTATTATTCGGCAGGGAAATGTAAAAATGAAGCAAACCTTTATTGAAAATCAGGAGGAGCTTGGATACTACCATACTCCATTAGGTATTTTTGACATCAAAACTAAAACAGCGCATGTAGAGATTCAACAAAATAATCAAGAAATCCATATTGAATATCAATTATGGATTAACCGACAGCTTGCTGGACAATATCAGGTAAAGATTAGCTATAAAGATATTCCTGAAAAGGAAAAAGTTTAAAAAGAAAAAGGGATACGATTGTTTGATGGAGAACCATATAAGGGAGAAATATTAGCATTTATTTGATAAGCTATCAAAGGAAGTGACTGTTAATGCAAGCAAAGGTAATTATTTTTCTTCTATTTGCACTTTTTGTTGCTGTTTTAGCGGTTGTTAATATTCAACCGGTAGTTGTTAATTATGTGATTGGCCAAACTGAAATCCCATTAATTTTTGTAGTCATTTTCTCTGTACTCATTGGAGCGTTACTTCTATTTTTCTTATCCTCGATGAAACAGTTAAAATTGCAACGAAAAATTAAAGCACTAGAAAAAGAAAATGGACAAATAAAAGAACAGTTAGAGGAATATTACAGGCTTAAGAAGGAAGATGGTTTAGCTCGTGTAGAAGAACAAGAGCAAGCACAAGCACAAGCACAAGCAAAAACAGATTCAGAGGAAGAACAAAGCCTAGATTCAGAAAAAGAGATGACAGAGCAAGAGGAAAAGTAGTAATCGTAGAGCTACTCTAATCTTGGAGACGAAATGGGTGAGGGAGAATGCAGAAGCTTATTGAATCCATTCGAAGTGGCAATAAGCGTAGTGGAGCAAGGGCGATATCCATCATTGAAAACAATAGTTCAGAGAAAATCTCCCTTTTAAAGCTATTAGCCAAAAACAAAGTGAAAGCAAGAATAATAGGTATTACAGGCTCACCAGGAGCTGGCAAAAGCACATTAGTGGATGGATTGATAAGACAGCTTCGCAGACAAAACCTTACCGTAGGAATTCTTGCCATCGATCCTAGCAGCCCATTTACGGGAGGAGCATTACTAGGGGATCGTGTCAGAATGCAAAAGCATGCTACAGATGATGGTGTATTTATTCGTAGTATGGGAAGTAGAGGAACATTAGGTGGATTAGCGAAGGCGACTAAAGATGCTGTAAAGGTTCTTGATTTGTTAGGATATGATGTTATTATTATTGAGACAGTAGGGGTTGGACAATCTGAGCTTGAGATTATGAATCTAGCGGAAACTACTCTTGTTGTCCTACATCCAGGTGCTGGAGATACCATACAGGCCTTTAAAGCGGGCTTAATGGAGATTGCAGATCTATTTGTTGTTAATAAAAGTGATTTACCGGGAGCTAAAAAATTAATTCATGAGCTAGAGCTACTTTTAGAGATGACAAAGATAAGAACAGCCAATTTGTGGATAACGCCAATAATAGAGACTATTGCGACACAGAATCAGGGAATCGAATCATTGTGTGGCCAAATTGAAGCTCACTATCAGTTTTTGCTAGAAAAAGGAATACTAGAACAGAAAAGAAGACTTAGCTTAGAGAAGGAAGTCTTTGATACATTGTTTGAGCTTTTAGAACAAAAGGTAAAAAATTATCAAGATAAAGAGGAATATAGTGATTTAAGGGATATGTTAATAAAGGGAGAAAAAAACCCGATTGAAATCGCAGAAATCATGTTTACAAATCTTTTTTATGATAAAAATGAGTAAGGTAAATGAAGAAAATATTTGACATCCACTAAAAAAAAGATACAATATTGTGTACTGATTGATGTAAATGAAAGGATGTGCCGTGATTTGGTTAATCTAGAGCAGCTTGATTTTCAAGGCAAGGGAAAAAATGTAAAAGAAATTCCAATGGTTGAAATTGTTTTTGAAATTCTTAAGACGACAAAAAATACATATTTATTTAATGATCTTGTTAAAGAAGTGATTCGACTAAAGGAAATTCCAGAGGAACAGGCGACAGATTATATGGTTCAATTGTTCACAGAAATGAATATTGATGGGCGTTTTATCCATCTTGGCCAAGGGGAATGGGGATTAAAACGCTGGTATCCTGCAGATCCAACAGATTTCCTTGTTTATAGTCGCGATGAAGATGAAGAAAGCGTTGATTATGATGAGGAAGATGATTTTGCTGAAGAGGATTACGATGATTCTGAGGAAGATATAGAAGACGAAGATATAGAAGACGAAGAGGATGATGAGGATGTTGACTTTGAGGATGACTCCGAAATCATTGATGAAGAAGAAGTATCCTTGGATGATGACGATGAATTTGATGATGAAGAGCTGTCCTACGAAGATGATGTAGAGATAGATGAAGAGGATACAGAGGATACAGAGGATTCAGAAGAAGAGGTTTAAAAGAAATTAAAAGAACTTGACATTCATATTGGTTGAGAGTAAACTACTTTATGGGCTATTAAAGAAGTTTATGATTCGGATACTATTTAAACTTTACATAAACAAAAGCGGCCCCCGATTTAGGGGGAGTGTCGCTTTTGTTTTTTTTATGGAGTTTTGGGGAATAAGAAGAACATGAGGGAGGAATTGAAAATGACCAAATATATCTTTGTAACTGGTGGAGTCGTTTCAGGTTTAGGAAAAGGAATAACAGCAGCCTCATTAGGTAGGTTATTGAAGAATCGTGGCTTAAAGGTCACCATTCAAAAATTTGATCCATATATCAATGTTGACCCAGGAACAATGAGTCCTTATCAGCATGGTGAAGTATATGTTACTGATGATGGTGCTGAAACCGATCTTGATTTAGGTCATTATGAACGATTTATTGATATTAATTTATCAAAAAACAATAATGTGACTACAGGAAAAATCTATTCCTCTGTCATTACCAAGGAGCGTCGTGGAGACTATCTTGGTGGAACCGTACAAGTAATTCCACACATTACCAATGAAATTAAGGATCGTATTTTTAGAGCAGCTAGAGAAACAAGTGCAGATGTTGTAATCACAGAAATCGGTGGAACAGTAGGAGATATTGAAAGTCTGCCATTTTTAGAAGCGATTAGACAATTAAAAAATGATGTTGGTAGAGAAAATATCATCTATATTCATGTTACCTTGGTACCTTATATTGCTGTTTCTGGCGAAGTGAAAACAAAGCCTACTCAGCATAGTGTTAAAGAGCTAAGAAGTATTGGAATTCAACCAAACATGATTGTTTGCCGAACCCAGCAGCCTTTATCTGAGGATATAAAGAAAAAAATTGCGTTATTCTGTGATATTGAACAGAATGCAGTTATTGAAGGATTAGATGCAGATACCTTATATGATGTTCCATTAATGTATCAAGCACAAGGCTTTGATGATTATGTAGCAAAGCATTTAAATCTTGAGCTTCCTGAGGCAGATATGCAGGAATGGACTCAATTAGTGAATAAAATCAAAAATCTAAAACATACCACAAGTATTGCAATAGTTGGGAAATATGTTTCATTACATGATGCATATCTAAGTGTAGCTGAAGCATTATACCATGCAGGCTTTAATCATGATTCTGAAGTGGATATCGAATGGGTTGATGCAGAAATCGTAACAAAGGAAAATGTTTCTGAATTACTTAAAAATGTCGATGGAATCTTGGTGCCAGGTGGCTTTGGTGATCGTGGAATTGAAGGGAAAATTAACGCGATCCAATATGCCAGAGAGAACAATAAACCGTTTTTCGGAATATGCTTAGGCATGCAAACTGCAGTGATTGAGTTTGCTCGAAATGTTTTAGGATATAAGGATGCAGATAGCTCTGAATTTAATCTACGTACGGAATACCCTGTCATCGATATTCTACCTGAACAAAAGGATATTGAAGATTTAGGTGGTACCATGAGATTAGGGCTATATCCATGCAAGCTAGATGAGAACTCTAAAGCGTTTGGTCAATATAAAGAATCCCTAATTTATGAAAGACATCGTCATCGTTATGAGTTTAACAATGAATATCGAGAAATATTTATGGAAGCAGGATTAGTCTTCTCAGGAACATCTCCAGATGAAAGATTAGTGGAAATTGTGGAATTGTCAGAACATCCTTGGTTTGTAGCAAGTCAATTCCATCCTGAATTTACATCCCGTCCAAATCGTCCACATCCATTATTTAATGGCTTTGTTGAAGCGGCTTTAAAACAAAAATTAGCCAATGTGAATAAATAAAAAGTTGAAATGCTACATCAGTGAAAAATGAGGAGATTCTCCTCATTTTTTTGCTTTTCTAACAGCAATAATTTCTTATCTTTAAAAAATTGCGAAAAAATGGACAAAGCTAGCAGGAAAAAAGTACCTTTTTAGAGAAGGTTAATTAAATTTAAAATGTAAAGACATTTAAGCATCGGAGGGGTCAAGTGTGGGGGATAAAAAGATACTGATTGTTGATGATCAATTTGGAATCCGAGTGTTATTGTATGAGGTATTTGGCAAGGAAGGCTACAAAACCTTTCAAGCTGCAAATGGAAAGGAAGCCATTGATTTAGTGAAAAGGAATCACCCTGATCTTGTCTTGCTAGATATGAAAATTCCCGGAATGGATGGTTTAGAAATATTGAAACGCATTAAGAAATATGATCAAAGCATTAAAGTAATCATGATGACGGCTTATGGTGAACTGGATATGATTAATGAAGCAAGTAAGCATGGTGCCATTACTCACATTACAAAACCATTTGATATTGATTACCTACGTAAAACCGTAAAAGAACATATTGTTTAGTTAATAAAGATGAAATAGAAAATATAAATATGATATAATATTCGGTGTTATGCAGTATGGTTTTACTGTAAGTAACATAATATAATGTCATAGTAAATTTATATTGTCTATTTTGAAAGGAGCAATACATATGCCATTAGTTTCAATGTCGGAAATGTTAAAAAAGGCAAAGGCAGGTAAATATGCGGTTGGCCAATTTAACATGAATAATTTAGAGTTTACACAAGCAATTGTTGAAGTTGCGGAGGAAGAAAAATCACCAGTAATTTTAGGTGTTAGCGAAGGCGCTCTTAAATATATGGGATTAGAATATACAGTGGCAATGGCTGAAGCTGCTGCTAGAACAAGTAGCGTACCAATCGCACTACATTTAGACCATGGTAGTTCATTTGAGGTTGCAATGAAACTAATCAAAGCTGGATTTTCTTCTGTGATGATTGATGGTTCTCATCATCCATTTGAAGAGAATGTGAAAATTACTCAACAGGTAGTTGCAGCTTCTCATGCAATGGGTGTATCTGTTGAAGGTGAGCTTGGTACTATTGGTGGTACAGAGGATGATCTTACAGTAGCAGAAGAGGATGCAAAACTAACAAAACCTGAGGAAGCTATTGAATTTTATAAGCTAACCAATGTAGACGCACTTGCAATTGCAGTAGGTAGTGCTCATGGTATGTATAAAGGCGTTCCAAAAATTCGTTTTGACATTATTGAAGCAGTAAGCAAAGAAATTGATATTCCTTTAGTACTTCATGGAGGATCTGGAATTCCAGATGAGGCAGTAGCTAAAGCGATTAGCCTTGGAATTGGTAAAGTAAATGTAAATACAGAGAATCAAGTAGAGATGACCAAAAAAATCCGTGAAGTCTTTGCTAATGATGCAAAAGTATATGATCCTCGTAAATATCTTGGTCCTGGTCGTCAAGCGATTAAAGATGTAGTAAGAGCGAAAATCCGTTTATTTGGTAGCAACGGTAAAGCATAAACATTAAACAGAGTAAATACAATAGAAAGCAATAATATAGCGTAAAAGATAGAGGTGCCCGAATAATGAAATTTTTTATCGATACAGCAAATGTGGAAGAGATAAAAACTGCTGCTGAATGGGGAATACTATCTGGAGTTACTACCAATCCCTCCCTTATAGCGAAGGAAGGACGAAAAATTGATGATGTCATTCATGAGATTGTCGGTTTAGTCGATGGTCCAATTAGTGCTGAAGTGAACAGTTTAGTAGCAGAGGAAATGGTGAAAGAAGCAAAGCCGCTGGCAGCGATTTCTCCAAATGTCGTAATAAAAATTCCAATGACTACAGAAGGACTTAAGGCTGTTTCTCAATTGAGTAAACAGGGAATTAAAACCAATGTAACTTTGATCTTTTCCGCGAATCAAGCATTAATGGCGGCAAGAGCAGGTGCTAGCTTTGTATCTCCTTTTGTTGGTCGACTAGATGATATCGGATATGATGGGATTAATCTAATTGCAGAAATTAGTGACATTTTTAACCTTTTTGGTATAGATACTGAAATTATTGCTGCAAGCATTCGTCATCCAATGCATGTTACTGATGCTGCAAAAGTGGGCTCGGATATTGCTACAATCCCTTTTAAGGTATTAGAGCAAATGGCAAAGCATCCGATGACAGAGATTGGAATTGAGAAATTTATTGCTGACTATCAAAAATCTCTTAATAATAATACACAAAAGGCTTAAGGCTTTAAAAATACTTCAGATGGGGGAAAACTCCGTCTGAAGTTTATTATTCGTTTAAGGAAGTAAGGAGGATTTGCTTGGAAAAATTAATGATACGAGGTGGTCAGCCGTTAAATGGCAAGGTTACCATTAGCGGAGCTAAAAACAGTGCGGTTGCATTAATACCTGCTGCGATTTTAGCC
The DNA here is from genome assembly GCA_002441135.1 of Caryophanales bacterium UBA6259. Taxonomy (GTDB): domain Bacteria; phylum Bacillota; class Bacilli; order Tepidibacillales; family Tepidibacillaceae; genus UBA6259. Next base: position 56,408 of record DJVJ01000051.1, read on the forward strand.
GACTCTCTAGTCACCATCGACAACATTCCAAATATTAGTGATGTAGATATTTTAATTGATATATTACAAGACTTAGGTGCTATTGTTACCTATGAGAATGGAACATTAACCATTGATTCTGCAAATATGAAATCAAAGCCGATGACCAGCGGTAAGGTAAAGGACTTAAGAGCTTCTTATTATCTAATGGGTGCGCTTTTAGCAAAATTTAAAGAAGCCCAAATTGGATTGCCGGGAGGATGTAATCTAGGTCCTAGACCGATTGATCAGCACATTAAGGGCTTTCAAAGCCTAGGAGCCAATGTTTCAAATGAAACAGGTTACCTTCAACTGAAGGCAGAAGAATTAAAAGGTGCAAAGATCTTTTTAGATGTTGTAAGTGTTGGTGCAACTATCAATATTATGCTTGCTGCAGCAAAAGCTAACGGACTTACCATCATTGAGAATGCAGCAAAAGAACCGGAAATTATCGATGTAGCTACTCTACTAACCTCAATGGGTGTAAAAATAACTGGCGTTGGTACAGATATTATTAAAATCCAAGGAAAAGAACTTCTAAGTGGCTGTAGACACTCCATTATTCCTGATCGCATTGAAGCAGGAACCTTTATGATTCTTGCGGCTGCCACTGCTGGAGATATTGTTGTAGATAACGTCATCCCCAAACATCTAGAATCCTTATCAGCGAAGCTACGAGAGCTAGGAGCAATCATTGAAGAAAATGAGGACTCCATACGAGTAATGGGCCAATCTTTTTATTCACCAGTAGACATCAAAACCCTTCCTTATCCAGGCTTTCCCACCGACCTACAACAACCTTTTACTAGTATTTTAACAAAAGCAGAGGGTACCAGTATTGTTACGGATAATATTTATTCTTCTCGTTTTAAGCATATTGATGAATTAAGAAGAATGGGTGCAAATGTGAAGGTAGATGGAAGATCTGCTATTGTGGAAGGACCAACTGTGTTACAGGGCACAAAGGTAAAAGCAACCGATTTACGTGCGGGAGCTTCTTTAGTTGTCGCGGGTTTGATGGCAGATGGCATCACTGAGATTAGTGATATCTATCATATTGAACGCGGCTATGAGCAGCTAGAAAGCAAGCTTATTGGGCTGGGAGCATCAATTTGGCGAATAGAAGAGGAGGTTTAATATGGGGTGGATTATTCCATTAATCGCAAGTATTATTAGCCTTGCTTTAACTTACTCCTTAGTAAAACAATACATGATAAAGAAAAAAACCCATCAAATATTGTATGCAATCTCATTGTTTATGTTTGCAATCGCTGCATTTAGTGAATTTTATGCAGAAGCATTTGGTTTTACAGCGTTTATGTATAAGCTATATTACTTCTCTGCAATTACCTTAGTACCAGTGATGGCTGCGGGAACGGTTTATATTTTAGCGAAACAAAAAAGATTATTTGCACATGTCTTCTTAGCCTATGTTGTTCTTCTCTCCTTGTGGCTACTATTCCTTATTATACCAGTACAATCATATAACGAAATTATTGGCCAGAATATTGGGGTAGGTGGTCAAGGTATGCCAGATGAGATTCGACGCTTTAGTTTTCCTTTATCGGGGATAGGTGGAATAATCCTGATTGTTGGAGCATTGTTTTCTTATTGGAAAACGAAGTTTAAAGGGAATTTATATATCGCAGCAGGAGCAATAGTTATGGCAACAGGTGGGAGATTAGCAACAATGGGATTAACCATTTTATTACCATTGAGTGAGTTGGTAGGAATTATTTTATTATATTATGGCGTAGTTATTCATCCTGCTTCATTTAAAACGAACAATGCAAATAATACAGAATCGTCATTAACAGATGCAGGCTGATTATTTTAGGGGAGCAAAGGGGGAATTTAGGAGATGGAACGAAGTTTAACGATGGAATTGGTACGTGTGACCGAAGCAGCTGCTTTAGCTGCAGCCCGTTGGATGGGTAAGGGCCTAAAAAATGAGGTAGACCAAGCAGGAACCACAGCAATGAGAAAAGTATTTGATACAGTACCAATGATTGGAACTGTTGTTATTGGAGAAGGAGAGATGGACGAGGCTCCGATGCTTTATATTGGGGAAAAGCTTGGAACAGGGCATGGTCCAGAGGTAGATGTTGCAGTAGATCCAATTGAGGGCACAAATATTGTGGCAAGAGGTTTATGGAATGCTTTAGCAGTTGTAGCAATTGCAGATAAGGGTAATCTATTGCATGCACCAGATATGTATATGGATAAGATTGCTGTTGGTCCAAAGGTTGCCGGAAAGATAAGCATTGAGTATAGTGTAACTCAAAATCTACAAATTGTTGCTAAGGAATTAAATAAGGATATTACAGAAGTAACAGCAGTTGTTCTAGACCGTGAACGGCATCAGGATATTATTGATGAGGTTCGTCGTGCTGGGGCAAGAATTAAGCTAATTAGTGACGGTGATGTTGCCGCAGCGATTAATACCGCCTTTGAAGATACAGGTGTAGATGTGATGTTTGGCGCAGGGGGAGCTCCAGAAGGAGTACTAGCTGCAGTAGCACTTAAATGTTTAGGTGGAGAAATTCAGGGAAAGCTTTTACCACAAAGTGAAGAAGAATCAAATCGTTGTAAAGAAATGGGGATTGACCCAGATAAAATATTGAAAATGGAAGATCTGGTAAAAGGTGATGATGCCATTTTTGCTGCAACAGGAGTAACCGATGGTGAATTATTAAAAGGAGTTCGCTTTCATGGGACTATTGCTTCCACGCAATCCATTGTTATGCGAGCAAAATCAGGAACTGTTCGGATTATTGATGGAACCCACCGACTTGAAAAGAAACCTAATTTATCGTTTCTATAATCAAATAAACCAATAAGGATTCATTTTCAATAAAATATACTAGTGAAAGAATGTAGGTGTAACTAATTATATGAATTTAACATTATCAGCGTTAGAAACAATGAAGCTGACAGAATTGTATCAACTAGCCAAAGAATATCAAATCCCGTATTATGGGAAATTAAAGAAGACAGAGCTTATTTTCTCCATTTTAAAAGCACAAGCAGAAAAAGCGGGCTTAATGTTTATGCAAGGTGTTTTGGAAATACTACCAGATGGATTTGGCTTCTTAAGGCCAATCAACTATTTACCAAGTGGTGAGGATATTTATATCTCCGCATCACAAATTCGCAAATTTGATCTTCGCACAGGAGATTTAGTTTCTGGAAAAGCAAGACCACCAAAGGAAAATGAGCGATATTTTGGAATGCTACATATTGAGGCGGTAAATGGACAGGACCCTGCTGTTGCAGCTGAGCGTCTTCATTTTCCTGCACTGACTCCAATATTTCCACAAACTAAATTAGTGTTAGAAACAGCGCCTAACCATATTTCCACTAGAATCATGGATATTCTTGCACCTGTAGGCTTAGGACAAAGGGGACTGATTGTAGCTCCGCCAAAGGCTGGTAAAACGCTACTTTTAAAAGAAATCGCAAATTCCATCAGTATTAATCTTCCTGAAGCAGAACTAATGGTACTGTTAATTGATGAGCGACCTGAGGAAGTAACTGATATGCAAAGGTCGGTTAGAGGAGAAGTTATTAGCTCCACCTTTGATGAATTGCCAGAAAATCATATTAAGGTTGCAGAGCTTGTTTTAGAAAGAGCACAACGCTTAGTGGAAGCTAAAAAGGATGTTATTATCTTATTAGATAGTATCACGAGGTTGGCAAGAGCGTATAACTTAGTCATCCCTCCTAGTGGCAGAACATTGTCTGGAGGTATCGATCCAGCTGCTTTCCATCGACCAAAGCGTTTCTTTGGTGCAGCAAGAAATATTGAAGAAGGTGGTAGTTTAACCATCTTAGCAACAGCATTAGTTGAAACTGGTTCTCGTATGGATGATGTCATCTATGAGGAGTTTAAAGGAACGGGAAACATGGAGTTGCATCTAGATAGGAAGCTTGCAGAAAGAAGAATCTTCCCTGCCATTGATATTCGTCGCTCTGGTACTAGACGTGAAGAGCTATTATTATCAAAAGAAGATTTAGACAAAGTATGGGCGTTAAGAAAAGCGATGTCTGATCAAGGGGACTTTATTGACTTCTTCTTAAAACGATTAAAAGAAACCAAAAATAATCGTGAGTTTTTTGATCAGCTAGATAAAATAGTTAAAAAATAACCAAAAAAAATTAAAAATAACTAATAATAACTAAACATAGTTAAAATAATAAACAAAAGTAGTTATGCCTTTTATACTGTTGTTCTACATCCTTTTGTCTTTGTATAGGATATATAAGAAGACAACTTAAGGAGGAACAGCGGATGATGAAAAAGAGTATCATCACATATATTCTTTTATTCTTTTTTCTAACCCCTTCCGTTTCTTTTGCTATGGAAAAAACACCAATAGAGCTTGAGCAGGCAATGGTTAAGGAAAGAATAATGCAATTTTTAAATCCTTTAGCAACCCTTGATAATCAACTCAATAAGTTATCTTTAAAAAAGCTTTCCAATTTGTATAAAGTCCAAGCTGGAGATCAATTAATTAAAATAGCTAGTCAATTTGAGGTGCCAATAAATCAGTTAATTATGGCCAATAACCTCTATGATCCAGACCATTTATCTGAAGGACAATCCTTACTTATTCCTGTTGATTATTTATGGGGCATATATAGTGAAAAAGATACATTAGAGGTAATGGGAAGCAATAATGATGTAGATCTTCAAGAAATAATGAAGGCTAATCCGGAAATATACCAACAAAAGCCTTATTCAGGTCAACTTATAGCTATTCCGCAGAATTTGGTATATCAAAGGTTGATTGAAAGAGCCAATAAAAGTAAAGTAATAAGCGCAAGTCGGTCTACTACTAATATTCCTATAATGACTTGGCCTGTTTTAGGTAATATTACCAGTAAGTTCGGTTATCGATGGGGTCAGCTACATTCAGGAATTGATATTTGGAATGAAAATGGTTATCAAACTAATATACAGGCAGCTTATGATGGAGAGATCATTGCTGCAGGAGATAGTAATAATGGTTATGGAAAATTAATCATTATTCAGCATTCGAATCAGCTTGAGACCTATTATGCACATCTAAGTAAAATTTTTGTGCAGGTAGGGCAAAAGGTAAAGCAGGGAGAATTATTGGGTAAAATGGGAGACACAGGCAACACCACTGGAATTCATCTTCATTTTGAAATTCGATACCATGATAAACCTTATAACCCCATCGTTTACTTAAAATAACAGAATATGTTATTGATAATGGAGATCTAAACGTGCTATAATGACACTTGTATGTGACTAAAACTCTGTTTCTAAAGGATTCAGGGCAGAAAGAGGTGAACGCGATGAAACAAGGTATTCATCCAAATTACAAACAAACCACTGTAACATGTGCATGTGGAAACACTTTTGAAACTGGTTCTGTTAAGGAGAATCTACGCGTTGAGATTTGTTCCGAGTGCCACCCATTCTTTACTGGTAAGCAGAAGTTCATTGATGCTGGTGGTCGTGTAGACAAGTTCAAAAAGAAATACAACCTTTAATAAGCTACAACAGGCAAGCAAATCTCTGCTTGCCTGTTTTTCTCTCTAATAATGCTTTTACATATGATTAAAGATTATATACACACGGTAATGGGATAGGAGTGGAAGTTCTTAATGTTTTATTACAAACAAGAGGGATGGATTGAGTTTATCTGTGGTAGTATGTTTTCAGGTAAAAGTGAAGAACTAATTCGCCGGATTAAACGTGCAAACTATGCTAAGCAAAAGGTACAGGTATTTAAACCTGTCATTGACAATCGATATAGTAATGTAGCGGTTGCTTCCCATAACGGAAATCAAATTGAGGCAAATCCTGTTAATACCTCTGAGGATATTATGGCACTTATTGAAGAAGATACCGATGTAGTAGCTATTGATGAAATTCAATTTTTTGATCATGGAATTATTGATACCTGTGAAAAAATTGCAAATAAAGGTATTCGAGTCGTTTGTGCAGGTTTAGATTTGGATTTTAGAGGGGAACCATTTGGTCCATCTCCAACCATATTAGCAAGAGCGGAATTTGTGACTAAGCTACAAGCCATTTGTGTAAAATGTGGGAATCCTGCCACTAGAACACAACGTTTAATTGATGGAAAACCAGCCCATTTTTTAGATCCTATTATTAAGGTTGGCGCTTCTGAAAGCTATGAAGCTAGGTGCAGACATTGTCACGAGGTGCCAGGTAAGGAATAAAATTCAGGTTAAGGTATAAAGTGCTAGACAAGGAATAAAGACACTAGACGTTTTTTTGCTCTCTAGGGAATCATAACACCTAGGGAGGTGACGCATTTTGCGTACAAAAAAAATTCTTGTTTTTCTTTTAATCACAGTATTGGCAATAGGATTATCTGCTTGTGGAATGGCGAATGACGAGCGTCCATTAACTCGAAGCTATGGTGATAATGACAATATCCTTGGTTTTGATATGGACAGAAACCGTAACATTGGTCCAGATAATAATGGTACTGTAAGAAATTATGGCACGTACAATCGTTATGGGGGATATAACCCAAATGCGTATGGTTATGATGGCTATAATGGCTATCGTACCAATCGATTCAACGATGTTAACGGCTATGATAATCGTTACCGTACCAACCAGTTCCGCACCAACGCTAATCGAGATGCAGACCGCATGGCAGAAGCTGCAGACCGAGTAAAAGGTGTAGATGGTGCAACTGTTGTTATTGCTGGCGGTAATGCCTATGTAGCACTGGATATTAAAGATAAGGTAAACAGTGCTCAAGCCAATAGGGTAGAACGAGAAGTTTATCGTCAATTAACAAAGACAGCAAATCGTTACAATGTCTACATTACCTCCGATGACGATATGTTTGGCCGACTACGTGATGTAGGCGATGGAATTAGAAATGGAACTCCAGTAAACGATTACCGTAATGACTTACGCGATTTTGACACCAGATTTAGAACTTACCGCCGTTAGTTAAAAATTAGTTACAAAAAAGCCTTACAAAAAACCCTTTTTCCTAAATATTTAGGAAAGGGTTTTTTGCTAATTCACTGATAATTTTTAAATAAACGGATTGAATACTGTATTGTAATTACTTTGACGTTAAGGACTTTTTATTATATAATTCATATGTTATACATTAAAAATTATGAGGTGAGTCTATTGTTCGGACGGTTACAGGAAATAGAAAACCGTTATAATAAGTTAAGCGAATTCTTAATGGATCCAACAATTATTAGCGATCCAAACAAGTTAAGAGAATACTCCAAGGAACAATCTAATATTGAAGATACAGTTAATGCCTATAGAGAGTACAAGACGGTTTTATCAGAATATAAAGATGCTAAATCAATGCTAGAAGAAAAGCTTGATCAAGAAATGCGAGAAATGGTTAAAATGGAATTAGATGAGCTTGAGGCTAGGAAGGAAGAATTAGAGGCGCAAATGAAAATTCTTTTACTTCCAAAGGACCCTAATGATGACAAAAACGTAATTGTAGAAATTAGGGGTGCCGCTGGTGGTGATGAAGCAGCACTTTTTGCTGGAGATTTATATCGCATGTATACCCGTTATGCTGAAAGACAAGGCTGGAAAACGGAGCTAATCGATGGTAACTTTACTGGAATCGGTGGTTTTAAAGAGGTTGTCTTTATGATTAACGGTAAAGGTGCCTACAGTAAATTGAAGTATGAAAGTGGTGCCCATCGTGTACAACGAATTCCTTCTACAGAATCAGGCGGCAGAATTCATACCTCCACAGCTACAGTTGCTGTACTTCCCGAAGCAGAAGAGGTAGAAGTTGATCTTAATCCAAATGATGTTCGTGTTGATGTATTCTGTTCTAGCGGTCCTGGAGGACAAAGCGTTAATACCACACAATCCGCAGTACGTTTAACCCACGTACCAACAGGTCTTGTTGTCTCCTGTCAGGATGAAAAATCTCAGAATAAAAATAAAGAAAAAGCAATGAAGGTATTAAGAGCAAGATTATATGAAAAACAGCTTGAGGAAGAGCAAGCAAAATATGCGGATGTTCGTAAAAATCAGGTGGGAACTGGAGACCGAAGTGAGCGAATTCGTACCTATAATTTCCCACAAAGTCGTGTAACTGATCATCGAATTGGCCTAACCTTACACAAGCTTGATTATATTCTTGATGGTGACTTAGAGGATGTTATTTCAGCATTACATGTTCATTATCAAGCAGAGCTATTAAAAAATCAAAATGCGGAGTAATCTTTATGATGCAAATAAATAAAGAAAAAACCATAAGGGAAGCCCATCAATGGGCTTCCTCCTTTTTAAAAGAACATCAAATAGAAACACCAGATCTAGAAGCAGAGGTGTTTATTCGTCATCTATATAACTGGGATCGAACTAAATTTTTCTTTTACTTGAATCAAGAAATCGAGAAAGAAAAATATGGCCAGCTACAGGAGATGGTGGAGCGTCGAATTAAACATGAGCCTCTGCAATACATCATTGGTGTTCAAGAGTTTTATGGAAGAGATTTTCATGTGAATCCAAACGTTTTGATACCAAGACCAGAAACAGAGCTGTTGGTAGAAGAGGTAATTAAAACGGCAACTGAAATGTTTGGAAAAGAGAACGAGCTAATCAAAGTCATTGATATTGGTACTGGCTCAGGAGCAATTGCGATTACTCTTGCCTTAGAAAAACCAAGCTGGGAGCTGCATACGGTGGATATCTCCGATAAAGCGCTTGAAACAGCAAGAAAAAATGGGGAACATCTTAAAGCGAACGTAAATTTTCATTTAGGTAATGCATTAGAACCAGCAATAGCTCAAGGAATAAAAGTAGATATCATTGTGTCTAACCCCCCGTATATTCCTTCAGAGGATATCAATACCTTAATGGAGGAAGTTAAGAATCATGAGCCTATTCTTGCACTTGATGGTGGAGAAGATGGGTTGGATTTTTATAGGGATATCATCGAAAAAGCGGATTATGTATTGAACCATCCTGGATTTATAGCCTTTGAAATAGGGATTGGCCAAGAGCTTGCAATAAAAAACCTTTTTGAGTTAAAAGGCGCTACTCAAGTAAAGATTATAAATGACTTTCAGGATATACCGCGGATTGTGATAGGTATTTTCTAAATTAGATAAACAAATAAGATAATTTATTCTAATCACGTGTTTAACCTCAATTCAATTTGACCATACTAAGGGTAGAGAGAGTTAGAGAGGGGAAAAAACAAATGAAAAGAGTATTTTATCTTATTTTTATTTTTTCTGTTTTATTAATGAGCTGGGATTTACAAAAGGAAGATGCTGCTTTTGCACAAAGGATTGAGCTAGAAGGAGAAACAATTCCAGATCAAGCGATCCGCCTACGTATTATTGCGAACAGTGATTCTGCTGAGGATCAGCGATTAAAGCAAAAAGTAAGAGATGAAATTATTGATGAAGTTAATCTTTGGGTAGACTCCTTGAATGATATAGACAGTGCAAGAGAAATTATTACAGCTCATTTGCCGGAATTACAAACGATTGTTGATCAGACAATAAAAGAGTCTGGTTTTACATATAACTCTACTGTTGAGCTTGGGGTTGTCCCCTTTCCTACAAAAATGTACGGACAAACTGTTTATCCAGCAGGAGATTACGAGGCACTAAGAGTAACCATTGGAGCTGCTGAAGGGCAAAATTGGTGGTGTGTTTTGTTTCCCCCACTTTGCTTTGTAGATATGTCTACAGCAACTGCGGTCACAAAAGAACCGTCAACTTCTACTGATGCAAACTCAACAAATTCAGATATGGATAATAATGAAAAAGTTAAAAATGATGTTGAAAACGAGAATGAGGTTCAAGTAAAATTTTTCTTATTTGAAATGGCAGTAAAATTGGTTTCTTATGTTAAAAATCTAGTATAAGCCCCTCTATTCCTAATATATAATATGGTAGTTGACAGCTTAAAATCATTAAGCTGTCTTTTTTTATTGATAGGAGGTATTATAATTTCCAGTTCTTTTTTTCCTCAAATCCTCATAAACATAACAATATATTTGGGACAAGTTGAGAGGCAAAATGGAGGAGGAAAAACAATGAGTATTATCATAAGAATCGCGACGGAAAATGATGTACCTAGAATAAAACAATTGTTACAACGGGCAAAATTAAATAAAGAGGGAATAGAAAAGAACTATGAAATGTTTCTTGTGGTGGAGGAGAATCAATCTGAGAAAATCGTTGCAACTGCAGGCATAGAACAATTTGGTCCTTCTTCAGAAATTGGATTTTTACGGTCACTAGTAATTGAATCAGAATCGTGGAGATCGATGATTGGACTTGATTTAATGATTATTATTCGTCAATTTGCTAAGCAAAAAGGCTGTAAAGAGCTATATTTATTAACAAATCCAGTATCTCGTCCTTTTTTTGAGCATCTTCAATTTGAATCAATCGATTATAAAGAGGTGCCTAAAGAAATTAGGAATTCTAAACACTTTAAACAGACTTATCAACATGATGTGCTTATAATGCGGGGGAAATAGGATATTTTTGGAGGATATTCACAATGTTATACACAATCTATCCACAGACTGTTGATAAGTTGTCAACATTTTTTTTGACATTTGCTCAAATTTTTAAGAAAATGGACTATAATATCTACATATAACAGCATTGATGACAGAATAGGAGAAACCAAAAATGAATGTAGAAATAGGGAAAACAATCGTATGGAATGTGGACAAGTCTGTGGATGAAAATCATCCATTAATTAAAGAGGTTGCTGAACAATTAAAGGAAGGCAAAACAATTGCCTTTCCAACTGAAACAGTATATGGATTAGGTGCAAATGCCTATGACACTGAAGCGGTAAAAAAAATCTTTCAAGCAAAAGGAAGACCAAGCGACAATCCATTAATTGTGCATATTGCAGAAATAAAACAGGTGGAAGAGCTTGTTGAACATATTGATGATCAAAGTAAGCTATTAATGGAAAAATTTTGGCCTGGGCCATTAACGATTATCTTTAAAAGAAAAGCAGCGATTTCTCCATTAGTTACTGCAGGGTTACGTAGTTTAGCGATTAGAATGCCAGATCATCCTGTGGCATTAGCCTTATTGAAGGCATGCCAATTACCAATCGCTGCACCAAGTGCTAATCGTTCAGGAAGACCAAGTCCCACAACAGCAGAACATGTTTATGAAGATTTGAATGGAAGAATTGCTGGGATTGTAGATGCAGGACCTACAGGAATTGGTGTTGAATCCACCGTAATTGATGTAAGTGGAGAGGTTCCTACTGTATTAAGACCAGGGGGTATAACCATTGAAGAATTAGAGGGTGTTTTAGGAGAGGTAATACTTGATCCCGCTTTAGTGAAGCAGGATGAGAAACCCCGTTCTCCAGGAATGAAATATACCCATTATGCACCAAAGGGTGAAATGTGGATTGTAAAAGGAACAGAACAAGAAGTAATGGAACAGATGATGCGTATAGCTCATGATAAGGAAAAAGAAGGTTTAAAGGTAGGAATTTTGACGTTGGATGATCATAGAAATCATTTTAAACATCTATCAAATTCCTTTATTTTAAGCTATGGAACCAAAGGTAATCTTTATCCTTTAGCAGAGCATTTATATGATGCGCTAAGAAGCTTTGACCAACAGCAGGTGGATTATATTGTCGCTGAAGCAGTAGAAGAAAAAGGAATTGGCCTAACCATTATGAACCGTTTAAATAAAGCAGCCGGCGGAAATATGATTCAACTTTAAGACTCATTTTTTATGGACTACCTGCATAAATATGGATAGACAAGTTATGTAGGAGGATTGGTAAAAATGAGCACGATTTATTGGGGGCAATTCATTACTACATTAATGATGGCTATTGCACTTGGAATGGATGCATTTTCCTTGGGGATAGGAATTGGGATGCAGCGTCTAAGCTGGATACAAATAGTAAAAGTAAGCTGTACTGTTGGGTTATTTCATATTTTTATGCCTTTGATTGGATTTGCAATTGGGCATTTCTTGTCTGATTTAATTGGTAATTTTGCTATTTGGATTGGTGGAGCGATTCTTATTTATTTAGGATTGAACATGATTTGGTCCTCCTTTAAAAATGGTGTAGCAACGACTACCATCAATCAAACCGCAGGAATTGGTTTAATTATTTTGGCCTTTAGTGTTAGTGTCGATGCCCTATCTGTTGGTTTATCTCTTGGTCTTTTTTCTGCACATCTTTCTTTAACAGTGATGCTTTTTGGTGTCATGGGCGCCATTATGACTGGGTTGGGTTTACTGATTGGGAATAAGGTAGGGGAGTGGCTTGGAGATTATGGTGAGGCGTTTGGTGGAGTTATTTTATTAGTTTTTGGCATTCGTTTTTTGGTGTAGGCCGATGGAACAGGCGGTTTTTATTAGTTTATTATCAGGGCTAGCTACAGGGATAGGTGCACTAATTGTATTATGGTTTGGCAGTCCAACCAATCGCTTATTAGGGTATTATTTGGGGATTTCCGCAGGGATGATGGGAATGGTGGTCCTAGTTGATTTAATTCCCTCCTCTTTAGAATATGGAACTCCATTTCATACAATAATTGGTTTAGTTTTAGGTATAAGTTTAATGGCAGTTTTCGATTGGCTAATGAAGCACCTTCCCTATTTAAGGGCAGGTGCTAAAGGCTATTATCGACAAATGGGCTATTTTATGACATTAGCCATTGCATTACATAACCTACCGGAGGGTCTTGCGATTGGAGCAGGCTTTGATGCCAAAGAAGAGTTAGGGATCAGAGTTGCTATTATAATTGCATTGCATAATATACCTGAGGGGTTAGGAGTTGCTTCCACCTTATATTTAGGGAAGCTTCAAGGATGGATTGTGCTGCTACTCGCTTTTGGGACAGGGTTAATGATTCCAGTAGGAACTATAATTAGCTTTTTGATGGATGGAATGATTCCCTATTGGATTTCAATTGGGCTATCGCTTGCTAGTGGGGCGATGACTTATTTAGTGATAAAGGACATTGGTCCAGAGAGTCTTCGTCTGCATTCTTTATTAGGAAAAGCAGGAATGCTGACCGGAGTAATAATTATGTATTTGGTATATTTTTTACACTGAATTACAATGAGAATGAAATCAAACATTGAGATAACAAAAGGAGCTTGGGTAATGTGAATGTTTTATTTGTATGTACAGGCAATACTTGTCGAAGTCCGATGGCAGAAAAAATGCTAAGGAAAATGGCGAAAGAAAAGCAATTAGCCATTGCAGTGAAATCTGCTGGTGTGGCAGCAATTGAGGGATATCCTGCATCTAAGCATGCAAGGGAAGTTTTAAAAGAATATGGTGCAGAAACAGACCATTTGACATCAAAGGTAAACAAAGAGCTGATGAAATGGGCAAATTTAGTCTTAACCATGACAACTGGCCATAAGGAATTAGTGCTATCACAATTTCCTGAGGAAGCTCATAAGGTATTTACATTAAAGGAATATACAAGAGAGAGTATCCAGGAGATAGAACATCAGAAAAAAATAGAACAGCTATATACCATTGTAGAAGAAAAAAAGAGCAGTTTTTTAAAGGAATTTCAAGGTGAGTTAAATCGATTACAGGAGCAATATACATATTTTCAAGGAAAACTAAAGGAAATTGAACAGGAACTAGAGTCTTATCAGATCAAGCTTAACGATATGATTAGGGAAGAACTACAGGAAATTAAACGGTTGGAAAGAGAACTGCCATCCTTAGATGTCGCTGACCCTTTTGGTGGTAATTTAGAAATATATCGTAATACGGCAAAGGAAATAGAAAATTATTTGGTAAAATTAATAAGTAAAACTCATTCTTTCTGATCATCAAGGAAAGAAGAAATGAACAAATATTTAAGAAAAATTTCAAATTTCGCGGAAAAATTAAAAAGGAAAAAACGTTTTCATAGAGAATAGAGTATAGGTCAGTTTAATAGAGTGATGGAAAAAAGAGCAGCTAACCTTTTGCCTACACCTAATCAGGCTTGGCAAAAGCCAAGCTTTTCTAAGGAGGAGCTGGTAGGACCATGGGGAAACAGGAGAATCAAGTAAAATATAGCTTAATTAAGAAAATAGTAGTGGGGATAACTGTTTTATCTTTAATCACTTATGGTACAAGTGGTGTTTTTATATTGTATATTAGTGATTATTTTCCTTCTATACCGTTTGAGTGGTTTGTCGCATTTACACTTGGCCTAGGAATAGTCTGGTCTATAATACTTGGCTTTATTGCTGCGAGAACAATTACAAAACCATTGGTAGAGCTTGAAAAAACAGTAAGAGTAGCTGCTACTGGGGATCTTCGAAATTATGCTGCTGTAAAGCAAACCAAGGACGAGCTTAGTGCACTTGGTAATGCCTTTAATCAGATGATTGACAATTTGAAGGGGATCGTAAGTGATATTAATAGTAGCTTTGAAATAACGAATGGGCATGTAGAGGAACTGACTTTGGCCTCAGAGCAATCAGCAACCTCTGCAGAGAATATATCTAAAACCATTGATGAGATTGCAAAAGGGGCAGAACGACAAGCAAATGCTTCCATGAAGACAGTTGATTCAATAAACGAGGTAACCCGTTTAGCAGAAGATGTGAATCATAAATCCAATCAAGCAAAAGAAAACTCCCAAGAAATGAAGAAAGTGATTAATGGAAGTGTTCAATCCGTTCACTCCTTAGTGGAGGGCCTACATCAAATCGCTGACAAAAATAAAAAATCGATTGAAGTGGTTAAAAAGCTAGAAAATAATGCGAGTGAGATAAGCTCCATTACAAACCTTGTAGGAGATATAGCAGAGCAAACCAATTTACTTGCCTTAAATGCATCTATCGAAGCAGCAAGAGCTGGAGAAAACGGCAGAGGCTTTGCTGTTGTAGCGAACGAGGTGCGTAAGCTAGCAGATCAGAGTGCAAAAGCTGTACAAAATATAACTTACTTAATCGAACAAATCCAGCAGGATGTTAATAATGTAGTAAAGCAAATTGCAGATCAGGTAGAACTAGCAACAAAGGAATCAAAGCGTGGTGAAGAAACTAGGAAGGCATTAGCTAATGTCGATCTTATAGTAACACAGGTGGTAGAATCGATTGGTAGAATCAATGAAATCATCGAACAACAAACCTCCTATATTCAAACAACATTAGCAGAAGCAGAGAATGTGGCAAGCATTGCAGAGCAAACCTCTGCAGGAGCACAAGAAGTGGCCTCCTCTACAGAGGAACAAACCGCATCAATGGAGGAAATTGCAGCCACTGCCCAGTTCCTAAAGGAACACGCCTTACGTCTGAACACCACCATCGCCAAATTCCAAATCAACAAAAACCAAAACTAAACACCAAAAGGAAAAAAAGGGGCTCGCCCCTTTTTCTTATTTACCAAAAACTAACAAAAGGGGCCAGGCCCCTTTTTCCATTTTACTCCAATTTTTAACAGGTAAACTTTTTTCCTTAATTTCGTTGGTGTAATTTACAGATTAGGTTATAATATGGAATGATACTAATCAGGAGGGACAAACAAATGAAAGTAGCAATTGCAGCGGACCATGGTGGTTTTGAACTAAAGGAACATGTTAAAAAGATTATGGATAGCATGAATATTGAATATGTGGATTTAGGTACAGAGAGTGTTGAATCAGTAGATTACCCTGATTATGCTTTCCCAGTTGCGAACATGGTAGCAAAAGGAGAAGTAGATCGTGGAATTTTAATTTGTGGAACAGGTATTGGAATGTCCATTTCCGCAAACAAGGTAAAGGGTGTATATGCAGCATTAGTACATGATTGCTATACTGCAAGAGTAACTCGTCAACATAACAACTCCAATGTACTTTGCCTAGGCGGAAGAACGGTTGGATTTAATGTAGCAGAAGAAATCGTGAAAATTTGGTTAGCAGAAGATTTCGAAGGTGGACGCCATGAGCGTCGTGTCAACAAGATTATCGATTTAGAGAGAATCTAATTTATCGATAGGAATGATGGGCATGGAAAAAAATGCAATTAAACAACAAATGAATACCATACTTCAGGATTTACTGAAAGAATTCCCTTTGGATCATCGGCAAATTCTTGTACTTGGTGTAAGTACAAGTGAAGTGTTAGGCCAAAAAATTGGATCCTTTGGCAGTGAGGAAGTTGCAGAGGAAATCTATGAGGCTTTACAGGAAATGAAGAAGCAATATGGATTTCATATGGCCTTTCAGGGTTGTGAGCATATCAACCGAGCTTTAACAGTGGAAAGAGAAACTGCAGAACGGTTTGCTCTAGATATTGTTACAGTGATTCCTGTCAAAAAAGCAGGAGGATCAATGGCTGCTTATGCTTACCGCAATATGAAAGATCCTGTTGTTGTGGAATTTATTAAAGCGGATGCAGGTATCGACATTGGGGATACCTTTATTGGTATGCACTTAAAGCATGTTGCAGTCCCAATTAGGCCAAGTATACATAAAATCGGTGAAGCCCATGTCACTATGGCTAAGACAAGACCAAAACTAATTGGTGGTAGTAGAGCTCAATATGCATTGGAGGATACTGTCCAAGAATATTTCATCAAAGAAATAAAGGATAATACAGGGAGTTCCTGTTAAGTCTGTAGATTTTGTAAATGAGAAAAGGAGTGGGGAGTATATGAGTATTCTAAGTAAGCAAGATCCTAAGCTAGCACAAGCAATGGAATTAGAGTTAAATCGTCAACGTTCTAAGATTGAATTAATCGCTTCAGAAAACTTTGTTAGTGAAGCCGTTTTAGAGGCACTTGGTTCAGTGTTAACCAATAAATATGCCGAAGGTTATCCAGGAAAACGGTATTATGGCGGTTGTGAGTATGTAGACTTGGCAGAAGATTTAGCAAGAGACCGAGCAAAAGAGCTTTTTGGTGCTGAACATGCCAATGTACAACCTCACTCTGGCGCTCAAGCAAATATGGCAGTTTATTTTAGTGTATTACAGCCAAATGATACAGTATTAGGAATGAACTTGGCCCATGGTGGACATCTTACCCATGGCAGCCCTGTAAACTATTCTGGAATTTTATACAACTTTGTTTCCTATGGTGTAGATCCAGAAACAGAAACTATTAACTATGAGGAAGTTCGTAAGCTTGCAAAAGAACACCAACCAAAGCTTATTGTTGCTGGTGCAAGTGCATATCCAAGATTGATTGATTTTGCAAAGCTAAAAGAGATTGCAGATGAAGTAAATGCCCTTCTTATGGTGGATATGGCACATATCGCAGGGTTAGTAGCAGCTGGCCTTCACCCAAATCCAGTACCATATGCGGACTTTGTCACTACAACCACTCACAAAACCTTAAGAGGCCCAAGAGGTGGTATGATTTTATGTAAGGATGAGTATGCCAAAGCAATCGATAAAGCGGTATTTCCAGGAATGCAAGGTGGACCACTAATGCATGTGATCGCATCAAAGGCTGTTGCATTTGGTGAAGCGCTACTGCCAGAATTTAAAACATATGCAAAGCAAGTGATTGAAAACAGCAAGCAGCTTGCTGAAAGCTTGATGGAGCATGGCTTCCAATTAGTTTCAGGTGGAACAGATAACCATTTAATCCTTGTTAATTTAGCAAATATGAACATCACAGGTAAGGATGCAGAGCATTTATTAGATAAAGTAGGTGTAACCTGTAACAAAAATGCCATTCCATTTGATACCAAGAGTCCATTTATCACAAGTGGAATTCGTTTAGGTACGGCTGCAGTAACAACAAGAGGAATGGATAAGGATGCAATGAAGAAGATTGCAGAAATTATTGCACTTACCTTAAAAAACCCTGAGGATGAGCAAGCACATCAAAATGTAATGAAAATGGTGGAAGAGTTAACAAGCCGTTTTCCAATGTATACTGGATTAAGCTATCAAGCTTAGTGAAAAAAAAGGAGGAGTACAACCAGAATGTCTAAATTATATGTTTTTGACCACCCTTTAATTCAACATAAGTTAACCTATATTCGAGATAAAAATACAGGAACAAAAGAATTCCGTGAACTTGTAGATGAGGTTGCTACTTTAATGGCCTATGAAATTACAAGGGATTTACCATTAGAGGAAGTAACGATTGAAACACCAGTAAGAACGGCTACAACAAAAGTGGTTTCTGGTAAAAAAATTGGACTTGTACCTATTTTAAGAGCTGGATTAGGAATGGTCGATGGGATTCTAAAAATCATTCCAGCAGCAAAAGTAGGACATGTTGGTTTATACCGTGATCCAGAAAGCTTAGAGCCTGTTGAATACTATCTAAAATTACCAACAGATATCGCAGAAAGAGATTTAATTGTAATTGATCCTATGCTTGCAACAGGTGGTTCCGCATCTGCCGCAATTACTCTTTTAAAGAAAAAAGGAGCAAATAATATTAAGCTGATGTGCTTAATTGCAGCGCCTGAGGGAGTACAAAGAGTACAATCAGATCATGATGATGTAGATATCTTTGTCGCAGCAGTTGATGAAAAACTGAATGATCATGGTTATATTGTACCTGGACTTGGAGATGCAGGAGACCGTCTATTTGGTACTAAATAATTGTGAAATGCCTCTATTAATGAACGAAGGGGTGGAGAAACGTGACTAAGATTAAAGTAATGGCTATATTTGGGACAAGACCAGAGGCTATTAAAATGGCACCATTGGTAAAGGTTTTACAACAAAAAACAGAGCAATTTGACTGTAAGGTTTGTGTAACTGCTCAGCACCGTCAAATGTTAGACCAAGTGTTAGAGGTTTTTCAAATTACACCGGATTATGATTTAGATATTATGCAGCAAAGACAGACTCTAACACAAATTACAAGTAGAGCCTTGCAAGGATTAGAAGAGGTATTGCAAAAAGAAAAGCCGGATTTGATTCTAGTTCATGGTGATACTACTACCACCTTTGTGGGTAGTCTTGCTGCCTTTTATCAGCAAATTGCGGTTGGTCATGTGGAAGCGGGCTTAAGAACATGGAATAAGCTTTCTCCATATCCTGAAGAAATGAATCGTCAGCTAACAGGAATTCTTGCAGACCTTCATTTTGCACCAACTGATTGGTCGATGAATAATTTACTTCAGGAAAATAAGAACCCTGAGACTATTTATGTGACAGGCAATACGGTTATTGATGCATTTTCAACAACTGTGAAAGAGGATTATCATCATCCAGTGATGGAAAAAGTTGCTGGGAAAAAGATGATTCTAATGACTGCTCATCGCAGGGAAAATCTTGGAGAGCCAATGCAGCAAATCTTTCGTGCCATTAGGCGTCTAGTCGACCACCATCAGGATATTGCAGTTGTTTATCCGGTTCATCTAAATCCTTTGGTCCAAGAGATGGCAAAGGATATCTTAGGTGAACATGAGCGAATTCATCTGATTGATCCTCTTGACGTTATTGATTTCCATAATTTCGAAGCAAGAGCACATATGATTCTGTCCGACTCTGGCGGAGTACAGGAAGAAGCACCATCCTTTGGAGTACCTGTACTAGTTTTACGAGATACAACGGAGCGTCCAGAAGGAATTGAGGCAGGAACCTTAAAGCTTGTTGGAACAGCAGAAGAGGAGATTTTTAAACAAGCGAATCTTCTTCTAACGGATGATGAAAGCTATAAGCAAATGTCCCAGGCTGCTAACCCATATGGAGATGGTCAAGCATCGAAAAGAATTGCTGAAGCGATTCTTTATCATTTCAATCAAGGTAATAAGCCGAAACCATTTTAAGCTTAAATTGTAGAGTATTTTTAGAGAGCATCCATGGATGCTCTTTCTTTTTTATCCCTTTTTCAATGTCTTAAGATATTCAAAAAATTTTGGATTAATATGACATAGAAAAGGTTGTATTAATACAATTGACAAAGTAAAGGGGTTATTGTAACATAGCTTTGTACTTCTGTTATATTCCACTATACAAACCACCACTCGCACAAATGAATTCACAATATTTATAATAAATACAAAAAAATAATTACTTACAATACTTAGAAAAATGCGATAAAATGGCGAAATTTGTGGAATTAAGGCAGTTTTCTAGTGAAATAAAGCACAAAAGAGGGTTTGTTGTAATTATTCTTTTCTGATATACTATCAGAGGAAAGTCTAGGAAATTACGTTAAAATCTTGATGTTGGGAAAGCGAGAAGATAAGGATTAATAGCGTGAATATTCTGTAAATTATGTGAGGATATACACAATGGTTAAAATGCGAAAAAAAGAGAAGTCTAAAAGGGGCAGCTTGGCAAAGGATTCTAATCCTTCGTCTAATCCTAATTCAGGTCCTACTCCTGATCCTACTTCCTATCCTACCACAAATCCTTGGAAAGCAATGGGGTTGGTTGGGGTGATTGGAGTGGAATTAGCGGTGTTGGTGCTTGCGGGGATATGGCTTGGCAAAACAGTTGATTCCATCCTTCAAACCTCTCCTGTATTTATAATCATTGGTATTTTTTCTGGTTTTGCTGTTGGGATTTGGTCAATCATTAAGATTGTTAAGCCATTTCTAAAAGATTAAGTATCTATTCACTTCAAGTGCAATACATAATTCATTAAACTAGGAGAATAATATGATCTTTTTACCATCACCAGCAGAATATAAACAAAGAATTATTCGTCTAATCCGTTATACAGCCATAGCAGTGCTTGTTTTTGCTATTGGTTTATTATCTCCCTATACATCATTTTTTTTAGGCCTAATTTTAGGTACTGTAGTAGGACTAGCTATTTTGCTTCATACCGCTTGGAAAGTAAATAAGATTGCCGCCTTTGCAGCAGAAGGAAATAATAACCAAAGAAAACCTGCGTTTATAGGATTGACTACACGCTTTCTTCTTGCTTTACTATTAGTGGCACTTGTTTATCAGTATCCTAATCAAGTAAATATAGTTTCCACTCTTATTGGTTTGTTTATTGCACAAACCATTTTAGTTGTGGATGGCATTATTCATAAAAACTAAGAAGGTATCCTCTACAAAGAAAGGGGTGAGAATCGTTGGGTCACTTACCACCAGTCTGGACGCCTGAATGGCTACCTTGGTTTCAAATTAATCTATCAACTACATTAATGACCATTGTTACATCGATCATCGTACTTATTATTGCAATCGCAGCAACAAGGAGTTTAACTTCCGGTGTTCCAAAAGGTATGCAAAACTTTCTTGAATGGGTTGTTGATTTTGTTCATGGAATTATTGGTAGTACAATGGATTTGAAAAAAGGAGCAGTCTTTATCCATTTGGGGCTAACACTAATATTGTTTATTTTTATTGGAAACCTTCTAGGTTTACCGATGAACTTTATTACTATTCATGAAGAGCCATTCACATTCCTTGGTCAAGAAATCGTTACAGAACAAATGATTCATGAGTCAGAAGTGGAGCATAATGGCCACCAAGTTGTTGAACTAGCATGGTGGAAATCTCCAACAGCAGATGCTAGTGTAACGCTAGCTATGTCATTGACTATCGTACTTTTAACGCATATCTTTAGCGTGAAGTACCTTGGTATCAAAACGTATATCAAACACTATTTTGAACCAAGTCCATTATTCTTCCCACTTCATTTAATTGAAGAATTTGCAAAAACATTAACATTAGGCTTCCGTCTTTTCGGTAACATATTTGCCGGTGAGATTTTGATTGCTGTTATTTTGTTAATGGGCTTTGCAGGTATCGTTCCATTAATGGTATGGCAAGGATTTAGTATTTTCGTAGGTGCAATTCAGGCTTATGTATTTACTATTTTAAGTATGGTGTATATCTCTCAAAAGATTCAACACTAAACATGGTTTTTGAAAGTTTTTTAAAAACTTTCCAATAATAAAAAAAGAAAATGTAATTATTAAAGGAGGAAATTTGTAATGGAAATTTTAGCAGCAGCAATCGCTATTGGTTTAGCAGCTTTAGGAGCAAGTATTGGAAACGCTTGGGTTATTCAACGTACATCAGAGGGTATCGCTCGTCAACCAGAAGCTCGTAGCTACTTACAAACAACAATGTTTATCGGTGTAGGTTTAATCGAGGCATTACCTATTATCGTAGCAGTGTTCTCATTCATCATTCTATTTACAAAATAGTTTAGCTTAAGGTTTAATACAATATTGTGGCAGGGGATGAAGAGCATCCCTGCCTTCGTTTTGCAATTATTATAATATCCAAGTTCTTGTTTTTCTCAGCAAGAAGGGAGTGAATCTAGTGTCAATCTATTTGGGTAGTTTTATCATACAAATCCTTGCTTTTGGAATTTTGTATTGGTTACTAAAAAAATATGCGTTTGGACCATTACTAAGCGTAATGCAAAAGCGTCAAGAAAGTATTGAAAATCAAATTCAAACGGCAGAGAAAAACCGTGTGGATGCAGAGCAATACTTAAAAGAACAAAAGGAAGCGATTCAAGCTGCCCGTCAAGAAGCACAGCAAATCGTAGAAAATGCCAAAACTTCTAGTAAAAAAGAAGCAGAGGAAATCGTTCGCAGTGCTCGTGATGAAGCTGAACGTTTAAAAGAGCAAGCAGTACAACAAATTAAGCATGAAACAGATCAAGCAATAGCTAAATTACGTGAGCAAGTAGGTTCCTTGTCAGTTATCTTAGCTTCTAAGATTATTGAAAAAGAGCTAGATGAAAAAGCGCAATCTCAATTAATTGAGGACTTCATGAAAGAAGTAGGGGATCGCTTATGATCGCAGGACAAGTAGCGAAGCGATACTCTCAAGCCTTGTTTGAAGTAGCGAAAGAACAAAACTTGCTTGATCAAGTAGAAAATGATCTGAAGCTGTTTGTTGAGACTTTAAAAAACACAGAAGAATTTCAAATCTTTTTAACACATCCTCAAATTGGTGGAGAAGTAAAAAAGAATATGGTAAGCAACATTTTTGCGGATTCTATTTCTTGGGTTGCAAAGAATTTCTTACAGGTTCTTATTGACGGCGGTCGTGAGAATACGGTTGAAGAGATTCTACAGGGTTATAGTAAGCTAGCAAATGAAGCAAGAGGAGTTGCTGCATTAACTGCAATCTCCGCAAAGCCTCTAACTGAAGAGGAAAAGCAACAACTAGAACAGCTATACAAGCAACGTTTAAATAAAGTGGTTAAGCTAGAAAATGTAGTTGATCCTACAATTCTAGGTGGATTAATCGTTAGAATTGGAGACCGTGTTTATGACGGTAGCCTAATCAAGAAACTAAAAACCGTTAAGAAAAGCCTCGTAGCATCGCGAGTTTAAAGATAGGGGTGGAAAAAATTGAGTATCAAACCTGAAGAGATCAGCTCGCTGATTAAAAAACAAATCGAGTCATATCAATCAGAAATCGAAGTGGCAGATGTTGGTACAGTAATCCAAGTTGGTGACGGTATCGCTCGTGTTCACGGTTTAGAAAAAGCGATGTCTGGTGAATTATTAGAGTTCTCTAATGGCGTTATGGGTATGGCTCTTAACCTAGAAGAACATAACGTGGGTGTTGTTATCTTAGGTCCATATACCGAAATCCGTGAAGGAGATACGGTTAAACGTACCGGTCGTATTATGGAGGTACCAGTTGGTCCAGAACTACTAGGTCGTGTAGTAAATCCACTAGGTCAGCCTTTAGATGGATTAGGCCCTGTAGCAACAAAGGAATATCGTGCAATCGAATCTAATGCACCTGGTGTAATTGATCGTAAATCCGTTCATGAGCCAATGCAGACAGGTCTTAAAGCGATTGATTCCATGGTACCAATTGGCCGTGGTCAGCGTGAGTTAATCATTGGTGACCGTCAAACAGGTAAAACAGCAATTGCTATTGATACTATCATCAACCAAAAAGGTCAAGATGTAATGTGTATCTATGTAGCTATTGGTCAAAAGCAATCCACTGTAGCGGGCGTAGTTGAAAAATTACGTAAGCACGGTGCAATGGATTATACCATCGTTGTAACAGCAAGTGCATCTGATCCAGCTCCATTATTATACCTAGCTCCTTATGCAGGTGTATCTATGGGTGAGTACTTCATGTACAATGGCAAGCATGCTCTTGTAATTTATGATGACCTTTCCAAGCAAGCAGCAGCATATCGTGAGCTTTCCTTGCTATTACGCCGTCCACCAGGTCGTGAGGCGTTCCCTGGAGACGTATTCTATCTACATTCCCGCTTACTTGAGCGTGCAGCAAAATTAAGCGACAAATTAGGTGGAGGCTCCTTAACAGCACTTCCATTTATTGAAACACAAGCAGGTGACGTTTCCGCTTATATTCCTACAAACGTTATCTCCATTACTGATGGACAGATCTTCCTAGAGTCTGACTTGTTCTACTCTGGTATGCGTCCAGCGGTATCTGTAGGTTTATCCGTATCTCGTGTAGGTGGTAGCGCACAGATTAAAGCAATGAAAAAGGTTGCTGGTACACTACGTCTTGACCTTGCTCAATATCGTGAGCTTGCAGCGTTTGCGCAGTTTGGTTCTGACTTAGATAAAGCAACTCAAGCGAGATTAACTCGAGGCGAAAGAACGATGGAAATCCTTAAACAGGATGAAAATCAACCAATGCCTGTAGAAAAACAAGTAATTTCTATTTATACAGCGATTAAAGGCTTCCTTGATGATGTATCAATTGAGGATGTTAAACGCTTTGAAAAAGAATTACTTGCTTACATGGGTGAAAAGCATGGAGAAATCTATCAAACCATCCGTGAAACAAAAGATCTTTCCAAGGAAACTGAAGAGAAACTAAATAAAGCGATTGATGGCTTTAAAGCAATCTTTGTTCCTTCTAAATAATAATTACACCAAATAAAGGGCTTTGCCTTGTTGGCTAAGTCAAGCTTTTCAAAAGGTGGTGAAGGCATTGCAAGGAGTTCGTGATATAAAACGTCGAATTAAGAGCGTTCAAAACACCAAACAGATTACAAAAGCGATGAAAATGGTGGCAGCAGCAAAGCTTCGTCGTGCACAGGAGCGTGCTGAGGCATCAAAACCATACACAGAAAAAATTAAAGAAGTTATTTCTTCTATTGCAAAAGGCATTGATGATGTAAATCACCCTATGCTAGAAGTGCGTCCAGTAAAGAAAACAGGTTATATTGTTATCACAGCGGATAAAGGATTAGCTGGCGGATATAACGCCAATATCCTTCGTCTTGTAGCAAAAACCTTAAAGGAACGTCACCAAAGTGCAGATGAATATGTTATTTTTGCAGTTGGAAGAAAAGGAAGAGACTTCTTTAAGAAACGTGATTATCCGTTAATCGGGGAAATCATTGGCTTGTCTGATACACCAACCTTTGCTGATATTAAACAAATCGCAAAAACCGCTGTTTCTATGTATGGCGATGGAATTTATGATGAGCTATACCTTGTTTATAATGAATTCCAAAGTGCTATTTCTCAGGTTCCAACTGAGAAAAAGGTATTACCTCTTGCAAACCTAACAGAGAGTGAAGAGGGACAGCCTGCAGGAAATAATGATTACGATTTTGAACCATCAGCAGAGCAAGTGTTAAATGTACTATTGCCACGATATGCTGAAACCATCATATACAATGCTGTATTAAATGCGAAGGCTAGTGAGCATGGTGCAAGAATGACTGCCATGGGTAGTGCGACTGATAATGCTGACGAGGTAATTGGAGTTCTTACTCTAACCTATAACCGTGCAAGACAATCAAGCATTACTCAGGAAATCTCTGAAATTGTTGCTGGTGCTAACGCTTTATAATAGGACAAGATAAAAAGTATCGGTTATTCTGAAAAGTTAGGAGGTTCACCGATGAACAAAGGGCAAGTAGTTCAGGTAATGGGTCCAGTAGTAGATATTGAATTCGAACGCGGATCACTTCCTGAAATATATAATGCGATAAAGATTGAATATAAGGCTCAAACCTCTGGTGAAAGAGATATTAACCTTATAGCTGAGGCTTCCCTTCATTTAGGAGACAATATCGTTCGTTGTGTTGCGATGTCATCCACTGACGGTATTGTAAGAGGAATGGAAGCTGTAGATACAGGTAAGCCAATTGCTGTTCCAGTAGGACGTGCAACTTTAGGTCGCGTATTTAACGTATTAGGCCAT
The DNA here is from genome assembly GCA_002441135.1 of Caryophanales bacterium UBA6259. Taxonomy (GTDB): domain Bacteria; phylum Bacillota; class Bacilli; order Tepidibacillales; family Tepidibacillaceae; genus UBA6259. Next base: position 82,460 of record DJVJ01000051.1, read on the forward strand.
GCGATCGATGAAAAGGAAGAGGTTAATGCAGAGGAATACCATTCCATTCATCGTCCTGCACCAAACTTTGATGAACTATCTACTGCTGATGAAATCCTAGAAACAGGTATTAAAGTAGTAGATTTGCTAGCACCATATGCCAAGGGTGGTAAAATCGGACTATTTGGTGGTGCGGGTGTAGGTAAAACAGTATTAATCCAAGAATTAATTAACAACATTGCACAAGAGCACGGTGGATTATCTGTATTTGCTGGTGTAGGTGAGAGAACTCGTGAGGGTAATGACCTATATCATGAAATGACAGATTCCGGTGTTATTAGTAAAACTGCGATGGTATTCGGTCAAATGAACGAGCCACCAGGAGCACGTCTTCGTGTTGCTCTAACAGGACTAACCATGGCGGAGTATTTCCGTGATCGTGAAGGACAAGACGTTTTATTGTTCGTTGATAACATTTTCCGATTTACACAAGCAGGTTCTGAGGTTTCCGCGCTATTAGGCCGTATGCCATCTGCCGTAGGTTATCAGCCAACATTAGCAACTGAGATGGGCCAATTGCAGGAGCGTATAACTTCTACTAAGAAAGGTTCAGTAACATCTATCCAGGCGATTTACGTACCTGCGGATGACTACACTGACCCAGCTCCAGCAACAACATTTGCTCACTTAGATGCGACAACAAACCTTGACCGTAAAATTGCGGAGCTTGGTATCTACCCAGCAGTAGACCCATTAGGATCTACTTCTCGTATTCTTTCTCCTGCAGTAGTTGGAGAAGAGCATTATCAAGTAGCTCGTGGAGTTCAGATTATTCTACAACGTTATAAAGAGCTTCAAGATATTATTGCGATTTTAGGTATGGATGAGCTATCTGATGAAGATAAGTTAACTGTTACCCGTGCACGTAAGATACAACGTTTCTTATCCCAGCCTTTCCACGTTGCGGAGCAGTTTACTGGCTTCCCTGGAAAATACGTACCTGTAAAAGAAACAGTTCGTGGCTTTAAAGAAATACTAGAAGGTAAGCATGATGACTTACCAGAGTCAGCCTTCATGTATGTTGGAACCATTGAAGAAGCAGTAGAAAAAGCGAAAAAGATGTAGTATCCCCTGACGAAGGGAAGGATAAACAATGAGTACATTTCGTTTAGAAATTGTTACCCCGGAACGCAAAGTGTATAGTGAAGAGGTAGAAATGGTAATTGCTCGTGGAGAGCTTGGAGAGATTGGTATTTTACCAAATCACGCTCCATTTGTAACTCCATTAGTCGTTTCTGCTTTAAGAATTAAAAAGAATGGAAGCGAAACTCTAATTGCCATCAGTGGTGGTTTTATGGAAGTAAACCAAAACAAAGTGGTAATTCTTGCGGAGACAGCAGAGCTTCCACAAGAAATTGATGTTGATCGTGCTGCAGCAGCGAAAGAAAGAGCTGAACAGCGATTAGCAAAATCCGGAGCAGCTGATTTGGACTTCAAGCGTGCTCAGTTTGCGCTACAACGTGCCCTTAATCGTATCCAAGTAGCAAAAGTGAAGAAATAAGGATTAGTAAAAGTGAAGATCAGTTCTCGTTCAGTAAGGAGAACTGATTTTTCACTATTTTTTAGATTTTCTATTTTACACTATCTTGTTATTACTCCTATTCCTTAAATTTGTGATTTATTACACAAATAAATTACAAAAACTCCTAGGAAAAAAAGACAAGATTTAGTATTATAGAATATGGTAATAATACTATGTTCAATGAGTTTCAATATTTATAATATTCTGACTTTTTGACATAGGAAACATAGCAAGTGCTCATTCGACACCTAAAGGTTAAGTTTGATATAATCGTTAGGTGTACAAGTGTGCAATCCAAAACTTTATCTTAGATGGAGGGAAGTGTGCATGGATTACATTTACAGCAATAGCTACACTGTAATCACGATTTTCCTTCTGTTGGGTATCATACTGCCGTTAGCGACGGTTTGGGGAGTAGGTCTAATTTTAAGACCTAAAAATCCGGCGCCAGAAAAACTAACGACATATGAGAGTGGTCTAGAACCAACAGGGGATGCTATGGTCCAATTTAACGTCCGTTATTACATCTTTGCCTTATTATTCGTTGTATTTGACGTTGAAACAGTATTTTTATACCCATGGGCTGTAGCATTTGATGAACTAGGACTTTTCTCACTAATTGAAATGTCTATCTTTATTTTCATGTTAGTGGTAGGTCTTGTATATGCTTGGAAGAAGAAGGTGTTAAGATGGGAGTAAATTTAGAGGGTATCACACCAGAAGAACAACAAGAGCTTGAACGTAACGTCCTTTTAACTAGCCTTGAGCAAGTAAAAGGTTGGGCACGTAGTAGTTCACTATGGCCTATGACGTTTGGTCTAGCTTGCTGTGCGATCGAGATGATGGGTACAGGTGGCTCTCATTATGACTTTGACCGTTTTGGAGTAATCTTCCGTGCCTCTCCACGTCAATCTGACGTTATGATGGTAGCGGGTACAGTTACTAAGAAAATGGCTCCAATCGTAAGACGTCTTTATGACCAAATGCCTGAACCAAGATGGGTAATTGCTGTTGGTGTATGTGCAACAGCGGGTGGTCCATACATTAACTCTTACAATGTAGTTAAAGGTGTTGACCAAATCGTACCTGTAGACGTATATATTCCAGGTTGCCCACCAAGTCCAGTGGCAATCATCTATGGAGTGAATAAGCTCCAAGAAAAGATTATGTATGAAGCGAAGACAGGAAAGAGGGTGCCAAATACAAATGACTGAAAATGAAAAGAAAAACGCACCTGAAGAAGTAGTAGAAGAAAAGCAACCTTCTCCAAAACAACCAACACTTGATACTTATGTAAAGGGTATCAAAGAAAAGGTTGGAGAAGATGCGATTACTAGCGCTTATATTAATGAAGTGAATTCTCATCGCCCAACCCTTATCGTGGATAAGAACAAGTGGTTAGAAGTTGCTGCATTATTAAAGAGTGAAGAAGGCTTCAAGTTTGATTATCTTATGAACCTATCTGGCGTAGATTATGAAAAGTATATGGAAGTAGCATACTTCTTATATTCCTACACTAGAGACGAATACTTAACAGTAAAAGTACAGACAGAACGTGATGGTGGAAGTGTTCCAACTGTAATGAATATCTGGAAAACAGCAGATTGGCATGAAAGAGAAGCATATGACCTATTAGGAATTGATTTTACTGGTCGTAAGATTTCTCGTATCTTGCTTGCTGATGATTGGGTAGGCTTCCCACTTCGCAAAGATTATGTACCATATGATGAGGGGGTGTAAATCATGGGTGAGTTACGTACTGAAGAAATGCTACTAAACGTTGGTCCACAGCATCCAAGTACTCACGGGGTATTCCGTCTAGTGGTTAAAGTCGACGGTGAGACCATTACAGAATGTATTCCAGTGATTGGATACCTTCACAGAGGAACAGAGAAACTTGCTGAGGATTTAACATACACCCAAATCATTCCATATACTGACCGTCTAGATTACTTAGCATCTATGTTGAATAACTATGCATTAGTTCAAGCTGTAGAGGAATTAATGGATATTAAAGTTCCAGAGCGTGCCGAGTATATCCGTGTAATTGTAATGGAATTAAACCGTATCGCCAGTCACTTAGTTTGGTGGGGAACTGGACTTTTAGACCTTGGAGCGATTTCTCCATTCTTATTCGCATTCCGTGATCGTGAGTATATTGTGGATATGCTAAATGAGATTTCTGGTGGCCGTTTAACCTACAACTATATGCGTGTTGGTGGAGTGAAATGGGACGCGCCAGCAGGTTGGGTTGATAAGGTAAGAAAATTTGTGCCATATTTCCGTGAGAAAATCAAAGAATACCATACATTAGTAACAGGAAATGAGATTTTCGTTGCTCGTGTTAAAGGGCTAGGTATCTACGATGCTCAAACAGCAATTGATTATGGATTAACAGGTCCTAACCTTCGTGGTTCTAACTTTAAATATGATTTACGTAAAAATGCTCCATATTCCATCTATGACCGTTTCGAGTTTGAGATTCCTACAGGTGAAACTGGGGACGTATATGACCGATATATGGTTCGTATGGAAGAGCTAGAGCAATCTCTAAATATTCTTGAGCAGGCTGTTGCTTCCTTCCCAGAAGAAGGAGAAATTATGGCGAAGGTTCCAAAAGTACTTCGTGGTCCAAAGGATGCAGAAGTATATACAAGAATGGAAGCTTCAAAGGGTGAGTTAGGAGTTCACATTGTAAGTAATGGTAAAGATAAGCCTTATCGCTTAAAGCTTAGAAGACCTTCCTTTGTTAACCTACAAATCCTACCTGATATTTTAACAGGTCGCTCAATGGCTGACATACCACCGATTTTTGGTGCGATTGACATTGTGTTAGGGGAGGTTGACGCCTAATGTTTGGTATTTTAGATCAACAGTTTTCATGGTTAAACTTTACAATCCTAGCATTAGCAGCAGTTGCTCTTTTATTAGTTGTATTACTATTTGTTATGTACGCAATCTATTTTGAAAGAAAAGTAATTGGATGGATGCAGCTACGTAAAGGTCCAAACCGTACTGGTCCTTGGGGATTATTCCAAACCGTTGCTGACGTTTTAAAGCTGTTAATTAAAGAGGACGTAGTACCGAAGAAAGTAGATAGATTCTTGTTCTTAATTGCACCAATTATCTCTTTTACGCCTTCTTTTATGGTTATTGCGGCAATCCCATTTACTGAAAATCTATATTTCACCGACATTAATGTTGGATTACTTTATTATGGTGCGATTTCTAGCTTATCGATTACTGGTATCTTACTAGGTGGATGGGCATCTAATAATAAATATTCCATCATGGGTGGTATGCGTTCCGTAGCACAGATGATCAGTTATGAAGTACCATTGATCATGTCCTTCTTAGGAATTGTACTAATGACTGGTAGCTTAAACTTGCGTGATATCGTTCATGCCCAAATTGATAGTGGCATCTGGTTTATCTTTCCACAATTTATCGGTTTTGTTGTTTTCTTAATTGCAGGAAACGCAGAGTTAAACCGTACACCATTTGACTTACCAGAGGCAGAGAACGAGTTAGTTGCTGGTTACTTTGTAGAATATAGTGGTTTCCGTTTCGCATTCTTCATGCTTACAGAATATGTGTATACCTTCGCATTATCTAGCTTGATGGTTACTTTATTCTTAGGTGGTTGGGATGCACCATTTGGATTAACCTTTATTCCACCAATCGTATGGTTCGCGCTTAAGTTCCTATTATTGGTATTCTATCTATTCTGGGCACGTGCAACATTCCCACGTGTTAAGATTCAACAATTAATGGAGTTTGCATGGAAAGGTTTAATTCCAGTAGCTTTATTCAACGTGATGTTAACAGCAGTATTAAAGACATTAGGCATATTCTAAAAAGTGAGGTGAGATGACGTGTGGGGAACAGGGTTTTTTAAAGGTCTTGGCTTTACCCTAAAAATGTTAACTGAGAAAAAGGTTACCCATAAATATCCTGACGAGCCATATATCATGCCAGATCGTTTCCGTGGGATACAACACTTTGAACCAGACAAATGTATCGTTTGTAATCAATGTGTAAGAGTTTGTCCTACAGGATGTATCAATTTAGTAGGTAAAGCAAATCCAGATCCAGAGAAAAAAGGTAAGGTTATCGATACGTATGACATTAATTTTGAAATATGTATCCTATGTGATTTGTGTACTGAGGTATGCCCTACTGAAGCCATCGTCATGACTAATAATTTTGAATTAGCGACTTATAGCCGCGATTATCTCATGAAGGACCTTAAATGGTTAAGTGAGAACAATAAAAATGTAAGGGAGGAGAATCATTGATGACAGGTCAATATCTCGCTTTCTTCATCTTTGCGTTAATGGCAATTACAGGTGGAGTATTTATGATCAACCTATCGAGGGTTATTCATATGGTGCTTTCTATCGGATTGTCCTTCTTTGGAGTAGCAGGACTATTTATCATGCTACAGGCTGAGTTCTTGGCGTTCGTACAGGTTTTAATCTACGCTGGTGCGATCACAATCATGATGGCCATGGGTACAATGATGACCCAGGGCGGAGATGAAGGTGAAAAGCCAAAAAGAAGACTTCATAACGTATTATCATTTTTAAGTGCAGTCCTTGTTGGAGCATTTCTATTATATGGAATTTATACAACAAGCTGGCCAACAGAGCCTACTGATTTAGGAGCTAATAATATTAAGGAGATTGGTGTTACACTATTTAGTAATTTCGTAATTCCTTTTGAATTAGCATCTATTTTATTATTAGTTGCATTAGTAGGAGCTATCGTATTGGCCAAAAGGGATGGTGAAAAAGACTAATGGTACCTTTAGGCGGATATTTAGCGGTTGGGGCAATTTTATTTTCTATAGGTGTATATGGTCTATTAACAAAAAAGAACGGGATTATCGTATTATTATCAATCGAATTAATGTTAAATGCAGTTAACGTAAATCTTGTTGCATTCTCAAGATTTGGAATTGCAGCAAACATTACTGGCCAAATCTTTTCTGTGTTTACCATTACTGTAGCAGCAGCTGAGGCTGCAATCGGTTTAGCGATATTGGTGGCAATCTTCCGTAACAAGGCGACCATCAATGCAAGCGAAATTGATATTATGAAGCGATAAAAGTGGAAGGAACGGTGATCAAATGTTAGCAAATGCTTGGTTAATACCTTTATTCCCGCTCATCTCCTTCGTGCTGTTAGTCGCTTTTGGTCGTCAGCTCAAGGAAGGTGCAGCTTACGTAGGTATCCTATCCTTATTAGCATCCTTTGTTGTAGCCGTTGGAGTATTCTTCGAGCGTTTTGCAGAAGGTGCCCATGACTATATTACAAGCTTTGACTGGTTAAACATTGGTGATTTCGTATTCACCATGGGATTTGAGGTTAATCAGTTAAACGCGATGATGTTAATAGTTGTTACATTAGTAAGTTTAATGGTTCATCTTTATTCAAAGGGTTATATGCATGGGGATGAAAGATTCCCAGTTTTCTATTCCTACTTATCCCTATTTACGTTCTCAATGCTTATGCTTGTTATTTCTCCAAACCTATTACAAGCGTACATTTTCTGGGAACTAGTAGGTGCTAGCTCCTTCTTACTGATTGGTTTCTATTTCTTTAAACCATCTGCAAGAGCAGCTGCGAAAAAAGCGTTTTTAACAACCCGTGTGGGTGACTTAGGTATCTTTATTGGTATTTCCTTATTATTCTGGCAAACAGGTACTTTTGAATATGCTGCTATTTTTGAAGCAGCACATAGTGGAGTACTAAGCCCAGAATTTATTACACTAACTTCAATTTTAATCTTTATTGGTGCGGTTGGTAAATCTGGTCAGTTCCCATTACATATCTGGTTACCAGATGCGATGGAAGGTCCAACACCAGTATCCGCATTAATCCACGCTGCAACGATGGTTGCTGCAGGGGTATATTTAGTAGCTCGTTTATTCCCGTTATTTGAAGCTTCTGCAACAGCAATGTTAACAGTGGCAATAATCGGTGGAGTAACAGCAATTTTTGCTGCTTCAATCGGTCTTGTTCAAAATGATATTAAACGAGTACTTGCGTATTCTACAGTATCCCAATTAGGTTACATGATGATGGCATTAGGTTCTGCTGGTTATGTGGCAGGGGTATTCCATTTATTTACTCACGCATTCTTTAAGGCATTATTGTTCTTGGCTGCAGGTAGTGTAATTCACTCTGTTGGTACTCAAGACATTAAAGAAATGGGTGGAGTTGGCAAACATATGCCAATCACTAAAATTGTATTCTTAATTGGTGCGCTTGCAATTGCCGGTGTTCCAGGATTAGCTGGTTTCTTCTCCAAAGAGGAAATCTTAATTGCAACCTATGATAGTGGAAATGTAGTATTATTCTGGTTAGCATTAACTGCAGCAGTGATGACTGCATTCTATATGTTCCGTCTATACTTCTTAACATTCTCTGGTACTCCAAGACATGAAAACCATCATGTACATGAATCACCAATTTTCATGACATTACCAATGATCATCTTAGCAGTACTAGCAATCTTCTCTGGTTATGTTGTATATGCTGGGTTTGGTGAATGGTTAGCTCACGGAGTAATCAGTGGCGAAGAAGGAGAAGGACACCATACTTGGATCATGGTTCTATCCATCGCGGCTGCATTTGGTGGTATTGGTTTAGCTTACCTACTATATGGCCGTAATAATAAGGTTAGCACTGCGGAGCCTAAGGGCTTACACAAGCTACTTTTCAATAAGTACTATGTGGATGAGTTCTATGGAACAACAGTTATTAAGCCTTATACATTATTCGGTTATGTACTAAAATTCTTTGATAAATATGTAATTGGCGGACTTGTTCAGTTTACTGCATGGATTGCGGTAGCAATTGGACGTCTAGGTCAACGTTTACAAAATGGTCAAGTTCAAGCATATAGCTTAGTTACTATTCTTGGATTAGTAATTCTATTGCTTAGCATGACGGCTGGGAGGTTATGGTAAGGATGATGGAACATATACTTTCACTAATTACCTTCTCGCCTTTACTAGGAGTTCTGCTTTTATTGTTTGTACCACGCGATAAAGCAGGTTCCATTAAACTGATTGGTGTACTTGTTACATTAATCCCATTAGTATTGGCATTTACCATGTTTGCAGGTTTCGATTCTGCTCAAGAAGGATTCCAATTTGTAGAAGATGCTAGCTGGATTAATATCCCATTAGCAGAAGGTGTAACTGTACAATTTAATTACACACTAGGTGTTGATGGTTTATCCATGCCACTAGTGGTTTTAGCAACAATTGTTGCCTTAATGTCAGCTATTGCAGCAGTAAATATGATTCAGAAGCGTTGGAAGGAATATTTTATCTTATTCTTCTTAATGCAAGTAGGATTGTTTGGCGTATTTACAGCACAAAACCTATTCTTATTCTTTATTTTCTTTGAAATTTCCCTTGTAACGATGTTCTTCTTAATCGGAGTTTGGGGATTAGATAAGAGAGAAGATGCAGCATTTACCTTCTTGCTATATAACGGATTAGGTTCTGCAATCATGTTAATCTCTTTTATCGCTTTATTAGTAAATGCGGGTTTAGTAGAGGGTCCTGCAGGTATTATTTATACAACAGACATGCAAACCTTAACCTATAACTTAACAAATCCAGCTTCACCATTGTTCCAAGCTGGTCAATACTCAGATGTATTCCTATATGGTGTATTCTTTGCACTATTAGTAGCATTTGGTATTAAATTGCCATTATTCCCATTCCATTCATGGATCCTAAAAGTGCACTATCAAGCACCACCTCCAATGTCTATGATTCTTTCTGGTGTGCTATTAAAAATTGGTGCATATGGTTTAATGAGAATGGAAGTTGGCTTCTTCCCAAGTATTGCAATGGAATTCTCAACAATGCTTCTTGTTTTAGGTATTGTTAACCTTCTTTACGGTGGAATCTTGGCATTTGTTCAAGAAGACCTAAAGATGGTCGTTGTTTATTCCAGTATCTCTCATATGGGTATTATCCTAATGGGTATTGGAGCAATGAACCGTTTAGGATTCCAAGGTGCTATTTTCCAAATGGTATCTCACGGCTTCCTATCCGCGATCTTCTTCTTTATCGTAGGGGTAGTTTATACACGTGTACACACTGTTAAATTTGAAGAGCTTGGCGGTATGGCAAAAGTAATGCCATTTACAAGTGGTATTCTTTTAACTGCTGGTATGGCTTCCTTAGGTTTACCAGGTATGTCAGGATTTATTAGTGAATTCTTAAGCTTCTTAGGGGTATTTGAAAATCATCCAATTCTTGCAGCTGTTGCATCTATTGGTATCGTATTAACTTCTGCTTACCTTTTAAGAGCAATTCTAAGCGTTACTTATGGACCAACCAAAGAAATTCTTGTTGGAATGCCAGATGCTCGTTTAACTGAAGTAATTCCAATGGTTGTATTACTTGGATTTATCATCCTAATCGGTGTATATCCAGCAATACTTAGTGATCCATTACAAACAACGCTGCAATCCTTTTTGATTAGGATAGGAGGGTAGACCGATATGACAGTGGATCTTTTAACACTTAACTGGGGGCTACTTGCTCCAGAACTAACAATTGTCATTCTTTCCGTCATCATTACTTTAGCGGATTTATTCATGAAGAATGGTGGGGATCGCAAAGCATTTGCTTGGCTTAGTGTTCTTGGTATTGCGTTAGCAACATATTTTACTTATCAGGATTTAGGTCAACCGGTACAATCCTTACTAAATGATACGTATCGAGTAGATAGCTTTGGTACTATGTTTAAACTAATCATGCTGATTGGTACAGGATTAGTATTCATGATGTCCATCTACTATGTGGATAAAAAAGAGATTAAGTATGATGGTGAATACTATTACTTGCTTTTAACCGCTTTATTAGGTTCCATGATTATGGCTTCCTCAGGGGATTTAATTACCTTATATATTGGCCTTGAGCTATTGAGTATTTCCTCATATATCTTGGCAGGTATTCGTAAGACAAATCTTAAATCTAATGAAGCTGCATTTAAATATGTTGTAACAGGTTCTGTATCCTCTGCGATCCTATTATATGGTGCATCCTTCCTATATGGGGTAACAGGAACAACCAATATTATTGGAATTGCTCAAGCAGTACAAGGTGCATTTAATGCAGGATTTGACTTCTATATCTATCTTGGATTCTTTATGTTCGTTGTCGGCTTAGGCTATAAAATTTCTATCGTACCTGCTTATATGTGGGCACCAGACGTATACGAAGGAGCTCCAACTCCAATTACTGCGTTCTTATCTGTGGTATCAAAAGCAGCTGGATTTGCAATCGTAATGCGTTTATTGTTTACCATATTTGCAGCAGGTAATATTGCAACTGGAGAGATTAATGCTGAAACTGGAATGCCAATCAACTTCTTTAGTGATGAAATGACATTCTACTTAGCAGTATTAGCTGGATTAACCATGATTATTGGTAACACAATGGCTGCTCGCCAAATTAACGTAAAGCGTATGTTTGCTTTATCTAGTGTTGCTCAAGCGGGTTATATCCTAGTTCCTCTAGCAGTAGTAAAAATAAATAGTCCAGTAGTAATGAATATTAGCTTCTCTAATATGATTTTCTATCTAATGGCATATCTAATGATGAACCTTGGTGCATTTGCTGTAATTAGCTTAGTAACAAAAGCAAATGATACTGATGAGTTAAAAGCGTTTGCTGGTTTATATCACCGTAATCCATGGATTGGTGTAGCAATGACCTTCTTCCTTCTTTCATTAGCAGGATTGCCAGTAACCGCTGGATTTATTGGTAAATTCAATATCTTTGTTAATGCATTATTGTTTGAATCCTACTACCTAGCAGCAATTATGGTAGTGACAAGCGTTGTTTCTTACTTCTACTATTTCAATATTGTACGTCAAATGTACATGAGAACTGGTAATACAGAAGCAAAGCTTGCTGTTCCATTTGGTTTACAGTTGGTAGTGCTATTAACATTCTTAGGTACAGTACTATTCGGTATGTTCCCTAATGTGTTAATTGACTTTATCAGCACTAACTTCAGTGTAATGGATCTATTTACACCAGGTATGTAATCATTAATAAAAGTAAATCCACTAGGGATATTCCCTGGTGGATTTTTTTTGCTCTATAATTGTGTTGCACTAATATATTGCTTTACCTAACGGGAAATATAGCGTACTACGCTCAATTTATTTCCCAAGCAATATTTTGCTCAACAAATGTATGGAAAAATAATATAAAATAGCATATATACAACATAAGAAACTATAATTAAAATTGTATCAAGTGAATTAAAAGGGGAGAAATTACGATGAAAAAATTAGCAATCCTTATTATTGTTGTTGCAGTAATTGGTTTTTTTGGTTATCAAGAGGTAATGGGATACATAGCAGATAAGGTAATGGAAAGAGTAGCAGAAACAGCATTTTCTTCTGAACAAATTAATAGCTTACTTGAAAATCCAGAGATTAAAAAAATGGTGGAAGAACAGGCCAACAATGATGTACTAATAACTCAGATTGAAGCTTCACTAAAGACAGATGGCGTGTCAACGATTACCACAAAGGAAGAAGCTGTGGAATTATTGAAAGATAAGTTTAGTGTTTCTGAGATTAAGGACCTGATTACTTCAGTTACAAATAGTAATACAAAAGAAGAATTAAAAGATATTCAAGCTACATTACAAGCAAAGCTAACGGCAGAAGAGCTAGAGGCATTAAAGGTTATTGCCTTAGTTGAAGTATTGAAAAACAGAGAGTAGGTACTAAAGACCTACAAATAAAAAAAGGGATTTTTATAAACTGTGTAGAAGAAGTTGCTATAATAGTAAACGCAAAATGGAAGGGGCTTCTAAATGCACTGGTTTAAGCAACGTTCACAGAAAAAGAGATTCACAGGCTTTATTATTGTAAGTATTCTTGTTTTCACTCTATTTTTCTCGCCTAATATCAGTAAGGCTTTAGATGAATTTCAAGAGCAAATTGATATTATATCAGAGGTCTATTATTATATTGCAGCCTATCATGTATCTGATGTAGATAAAGAGGAACTAATGGCAGGCGCAATAGAAGGAATGATAAAAACACTTGATGATCCTTATACAACATATTTTTCGGAGGCGGAATATCGAGAGTTTGAAGGGATGCTGAATAGTAATTTTACTGGAATCGGTGTTTACATAGAAGAAAAGGGTGGCTATATTGTAGTCCAAGCACCAATTCCAGGTTCTCCAGCTGAAGCAGCAGGTTTAAAGGCAGGAGATATCATCATTAAGGTAGAGGGCCAAGATATTACGAATATGCCATCAGAACAGGTGATTAACCTGATTAAAGGACCTGAAGGAACAAAAGTGAAAATTACAATTAAGCGAGCTGAACAAATAAGTGATGTAACAATTACTAGGCAAAGGATTCAGCTACCATCTGTAGAGGCAGAAATGCTAGACCAAGGTATAGGCTATTTAAGACTATATCAATTTGGTGAAAATGCAGGTCAAGAAGTGCAACAACAGCTTGAAAAGCTTAAACAACAAGGAATGAAAAAGCTGATTTTTGATTTGCGCGGAAATCCGGGGGGATATCTAAATACATCCTTGGATATATTGGAGAACTTTATTGTAGATGGGCCAGCTCTATATGTAAAGGATAAAACTGGGGTTCTCCAATCCGTTAATATTAGTAATGGAACCAATTGGGACTTGCCAACTGTGGTATTAATTGATGATGGTTCAGCAAGTGCGGCTGAAATCGTCGCAGGTGCATTAAAGGATTATAATAAGGCAACGATAATGGGCACAAATTCTTTTGGAAAGGGAACAGTACAACAGCTTATTCCATTAGATGCAGGAGGCTATTTAAAATTAACCATTGAAGAATATATGACACCAAAGAAGAAACAAGTTAATAAAATTGGTATTAAGCCAGATATCTTAGTGGAAAATCCAGCAGCTCAGCTTTCAAGTGCGATTAAACACTTAGGTGGTAAATCCATCTTTATTGGACTTCAAGGGAAAGAATGGATTGAAGCAAATGGACAAGACTATTTTTCATTAAGAGCGGTTGTTGAAGCTTTAGATGGCAGTGTGAAATGGATAGACAAGGTTGGTGTGGAAGTAACGTTTAAATCACAGAAAAAAATCATTCCACTATCTGAGCTGTTAATAAAGAATCAAAGCTCCTATATTTCGCAAGAAAACTTAATCAAATATTTACCGGTTAAGATAGAAAAGGAACAAGATATTGTTCTAATCACTGAAAAATAAACCTAAATAATAGGCATATATGTTAAGATAAGTTTAAAAGAAAAGGTATAACGTGTTGCATGGAATAATAATTCGTGTAATACGTTTTCCTTATTTATTGAGTAAGAAGGTGAAATTCGTGGGTGGATTTAATAATAGATACAACAAAATTGGTATAATTGCTATCTTAACTGTTCTTAGTATTTTTCTTATTAATATTCCAATGCCCCTTTTTCCAGAGGCGCATAAAACTGTAGAACCTCAAACAGAAGAAAATCAAACTGAAGCATATAAAACTGAAGCACCTACAGAGTGGCTAATTAAATGGAATGGGGAAATTGATCCAGAGATATATAATGAAGTGGATGTTTTAGAGCATGTGGAAGACCAACAACTATTCAAGGTGCGTTTAAAACCAAACATTTTAAAGGGAGAATGGGTTGAGAGATGGTCAAAGCATCCATCGATTGAATATATAAGCCCAAATGTAAAAGTAACTATCTCTGAGCAGCCCAATGATACCTATCTAGAAAATCAAGAATACTTAAAACAAATTCAAATTTACGAAGGCTGGGATATCGCAACAAATACAGATACTACGATTGCAATCCTTGATACAGGGGTTGACCTTTATCATCCTGATTTAAAGGAAAACTTAGTAGAGGGCTATAATTTTTTAGATAAAAATGCACTTCCTCAGGACGATAATGGACATGGAACCAACGTCACTGGTATCGTTGCTGCAGTAGGAAATAATAATCAAGGGACTGCAGGAATTAGCTGGAAAACAAAAATAATGCCATTAAAGGTACTTGATCACAAGGGGGAGGGGGAATCCTTTATTGTTGGTCAAGGAATTCGCTATGCAGTCGATAAGGGAGCAGAGATTATCCTTCTATCACTTGGGGAGCCAATTTACACGCCGTTTATGAAAGAAGCGGTGGACTATGCCGAAGAAAACGGCGTTTTAGTTGTTGCAGCAACAGGAAATGAAGGGAATCGCTTAAATTATCCAGCAGCACTTCCTGATGTATTATCTGTAGGAGCAGTAAACCTAGAAGATAAATATGTTAGTTATTCCAACTATGGCCAGCAAATAGATGTAGTTGCACCTGGTGAGGGGATTTATACCACAAAGCAGGGTGGAGGGTATATCTCTAACACAGGAACCTCCATGGCAGCACCACAGGTGGCAGGACTTGCTGCTTTAATTAAACAGCTTCACCCTACAATTACTCCAAGGCAAATCAGAGATTTAATTAAGTTTACTGCAGATGATGTTCATGATACAGGTTGGGATTCAAAAACTGGATATGGACGAATTAATGTCAAAAGTGCATTAGAAGCACCACTTTCCATCCTAAAGGACGGCTTTGAGCCAAATGATGAGAGGAATACAGCAGTAATTTTTCCTTTATATGATAGTATTCAAGCACAAATAAGCTATAAGGATACCGATTGGTACCAAATGCATTTGCCTTATAAAGGAAATCTTCAACTTGAACTACAATTAGAGCAAGAGGTTCCTTATCCACTAAGTATCCAAGTAATTACTATGGAGGGGGAAACACAGGATGCTGCTAGTTATAAGGTAACAAAGCAACAAAAGATTGATCTTAACCTACCAGAAGGTGATGTTTGGATAAAAATCGAATTTCCAAATGCTTCACCCGAGCAAACTGCCCAGATTGAACATGAACTCGATCCATCATTAAAGATTGATTATATGTTAAAGAGTAACTTTATCATATATAAGGATCGTTATGAGGGAAATGAGTATAGTTGGGATGCCTATTTAATTGAAAATTTAAATAAAGTGATTACAGGAACTTTTCATCAAGAGAAGGATGTTGATTGGTACAAACTGCACTTTGACCAACAGGGAAAACTGATGATCCGGGTTTCCGTGGACACCTTAAGAATGGACCCGATGATAACGGTACAATTTTCTGATCGAAAACGAGAAGAAATTGATGATATGGGCTGGGGGAAAACGGAATTTACAACCATTGATATTAAGCCTGGCGATTATTATATCCAAATCGCGGATTATAATGGGTATTCTGCGATTGAAGGAGAATATACCTTAGAATTTCTTTTTTATAACCAATTCGATGATCGGTATGAGCCAAATGATCTTTCTTCTACAGCTAAAGTGATTAAATTAAATGAAACAATCTATTCCAAAATTGAAGGTGTTAATGATATTGATTGGTTTAAAGTTGAATTAAAAGTACCTATGTATTTGGATTTTAGCTTTAAAGGAGATAGCCCAACTGAGGTAACTTTTTATAACAATCAGCTTCGTAAAGAATGGGACTTTGTGAGTGAAGAAGAATCAAATCAGCAAGTAATGGAAGCTGGAACCTATTATATTCGACTAAGAAGTGAAGAAGAACTTGTATCCTATCAGTTTAAAGTTAATAGTAGAGAGCTGGATGGAGCATTTACGGATATTGGGAACCACTGGGCAAAGGATACGATTGTTAAACTATATCAAGAAGGAATTGTTAGTGGATTTGATGATTATACCTTTAGACCAGAATTAAAAATTACAAGAGCAGAAGTAGCTGCAATGGTAGATAGGGTTTTAAAATTACCAGAGGTTGATCGTAATGCTAGTCCAATATTTAAAGATGTTCCAAAAAACAGTTGGGCTTATCAACCAATTATGAACCTGTATCACCAAGAGATAATGAAAGGGTACGAAGATTTTATTTTTAAACCAGATCAACCAATTGCTAGGGATGAAATTGTAGTAATACTAACAAGAGCATTTCATTTGCCAAAATATCATGAACTTAGCTCATCTTATAAAGATGTCACCATAGGCTCCTTCGGATTTACTGAAATAAATACCTTTAAAAAATATGGTTGGGCTGTTGGGTTTGAGGATGGCACCTTTAGGCCTAGACAGACAGCCTCAAGAGCAGAATTTTTGGCGATGTTATCTAGGGTAAAAAATATCGAGCAAATTCAACAAGAAGGAGAATAAGGATGGAATACTTTGCATTATCTAGTATGTTATCAATTATCCTCACGATGATTGCAATTGGCTTTGCATGGTGGGGGCTACAAAGTGTTCGGTTTGATATATTTCTAAAAAAACCAGACGGACCACAGGCAAAAGGATTGCAAATTATTCTTTCTATTGCTCTTGGATATCAATTTGCTCAATTTTTCCTCGACTATTTAGGATGGTCGATTCAATTAAGAAATCTGTTTTAATGAGTATTATTTTTGAGAACCTTTTTCAATGGAAAGAGGTTCTTCTTTTCAGAAGCGTAAAAAAGGGTTAAAATAGTTTAGGTTGATAGAAAAACGTTTTCTAAAAATAAAGGAGGAGAAACGTTTAGATGAATGTGATGAAAAACGTGTTAAAATCAATGCTTACGCATATTGATTTTTTATTGATGGTTATGGCCATATCTATAAAGTCTGTATTGATGATGAAAATGATAGGACTATCCTATCAAAATAATCATATGAGAGAGGCTACCTTAGGAGCAGTAGTGGTGCTTTTTTCTTGGACATTATTATTTAAAAGAAGAACAAGGATTATCGTTTTGCTAGTTACAAATATAATACTCACTTTTATTTTATTTTCAGACTTGCTGTATTTCCGTTATTTTAGTGATGTAATATCTATTCCAGTTTTATTACAAGCTTTTCAATTAGATGCCTTAGGTGGCAGTATCACCAACCTATTACGATTAAGCGATTTAATTTTATGGCTAGACTTACTAGTTCTTTTGCCTGCGGGTGTGTTTTATTTTATTGCAATCAAGGGTAAAGAAGGAAAACAAGGATACAAAGGATTAATCGTTCGTTTCGTAAAAACAATTATTGTATTAGCAGTTGGTGCATTTCTTTTCTATCAACCGATAGATCGTCATATTGAGAAATATGGAAAAGGTTTATTTCTGAACATTTGGTCTCATGTTTCCTTAGTAAATACCATGGGCGTATTTGGTTTTCATGGTTATGATAGCTATTTGTATTTAAAGGATCATGTTTTTGGTAAAAAGGTATTATCAGAGGAAGAATTAAATCAGGTAGAGGACTATTTTACTCAGTATAACAAACAAATTGACAAAACAACCCCATATTATGGACTAGCAAAAGGAAAGAATGTAATTGTTGTCCAAATTGAAGGTATGCAAAACTTTGTGATCAATCGGGAGATTAATGGAAAAGAAATCACACCGAATTTAAATAAGCTTGTTAGCGAAAATATTTATTTTGAAAACTTCTATCATCAAGTTGCTCAAGCAAGAACAGCGGATGCAGAATTTTTATCTAACGTATCCCTTTATCCGTTAACTGCTGGCTCGGTTTATATTCAGTATCCGAATAATGATTTTTCATCATTGTCCAATATATTGAAGGAAAATGGGTATCAAAGCTTCGCAATGCATGCTTATGAGCCAAGCTTCTGGAATCGTTTTTCCGCTTATCAGAGCATAGGTTTTGATCGTTTTTATAGTATTAAGGATTATACAATCGATGAAAAAGTAGGATGGTCTTTAGGAGATGAATCCTTCTTCAGACAGAATCTTGCATTTTTAAAGGAACAAAAGAGTCCATATCATACCTTGATGATTACTTTATCTAGCCATCATCCGTATACGATTCCAAATGAATATAAGGAATTAGAGTTAGGAAAGTATGAGGGAACTGATTTTGGTAATTATATTCACTCAATGCGCTATGTTGACAAAGCAATAGGCTCCTTTGTTCAGCAATTAAAGGATGAGGGATTATGGGAGAATACTCTGCTTGTCATGTATGGTGACCATGATAGTGGTACATTAAATGATGATGGAGAAATGTATCAATTTATTGGTGGTAAAGGTGAAATGACTCCATATGAATTTACCCAGATGCAATGGCAGGTACCATTCTTAATTCATATTCCAGGATATGATAATGCAGAGCTTCATAATCAAGTTGTTGGCCAGATTGACATAGCACCAACCATTCTACATTTATTAGGAATGGAAAAAGGGAAATATATGTTTGGCCAAAATGCCTTTGATTCAGAAAATCGGCTAGTGATTTTCCGATATGGTTCTTTTACAAATGGAAATATTTTCTATCGGAATAGTGTGGATGGTATTTATGAGAATGGGAAATTGTATAATGCGAATGGCCAAGAAATTGATTTAGAGCAAGGAAAAGAGCTATATAAAAAGGCAATAGAACGTTTGAAGATTTCTGATTTATTTCTTCAGGGAAATTTGTTGAACAAGCTAACTAAATAAACAAATTAAAGAATCAATGCACGAATGAATAATGAAAAAAAATAAATAAAACCACTCGCTAAGTAAATGGCTCGCTTTTCTAAGGTCATTTGAAAGCTGGTGGTTTTTTCTTTGTTTTTTATTTTTTGATTTTTGTTTGTGTTTTTTCTTTTAGTCAGTATATCTCCTCTTTATTCTGTGAAAAATGGGTAACAACAGACAGAAAAAGGAAAAGTAATTCGAATGTAATGAGAGGAGATACTTTTATAATGAAGCATCAAACAAATCTAATGAAAAAAGAGACTTTAAAGGTGTTTGTTACAATCATAATGGCCATTTTTATCTTATTTATATCTTTCACAGCTGAAAGTAAAGAAGTTGGCGAAATAGAAAGATTAATAACTGCATTTAGCCAAAGCGGAGTACTGTTAGAGTCTTACTGGCTACATATTGGGGTACCGTATGAGGATATTGAAAATGAGCAGAAATTACTAGAAGAAGGAAATCGATTAAGCAAAAGCTTTGGCTTACCAGAAGTAGTAATGCTAAAAAAGGTTGGCCAAGATCAAGTGTATCTTGCTACAGGAAGCTGGGGCGGAAATAGTGAAGTAGAGCTACAGCTTAAGAAGCTTCACCCATCCTCCGCGGAAGCTTACTTTGTGTTTAAGGTAAAGGGGTCAAAGGGCCTAGTAGAACTGCAAAACCATTACAAAAGACTTACTCAATTATTACAAAAAAACCAATTAGTTCCTAAAATAAACACTTGTTTACAAGGAACAATCAATGATAAACTGAATAATGATCAACAGCTTGTTTATATCGAAGGCATGCTATCAAAATTGGAAGCAGCAAAGGTTGAAGAATTAGATACCAATCTAGTAAAAAGTGTTTCAGCCTACTCACCGCTATTTCCATATGCCATAAAAACAGGACAGAAACAAATGAACGTGCAGATCGCGACCCATTTTAACAGCTTAGATCAAAATACAGTGATAACTTTGGGAACGCCTATTATCGCAATTGAATATTAATATTATGTATTAAGCAAAAACTTATAGCGCGGAGGGAAGTAATTTGGCTAAGATTTTGGTCCGCGGTGGGAGGCAGTTATCTGGTAGTGTGAAGATTGACGGTGCGAAAAATGCCGTTTTACCGATACTTGCCGCATCAATTCTAGGTCAAGAAGGGGATAGTATTATTTCGGATGTCCCGCCCCTAGATGATGTATTCACCATCATAGAAGTATTACAATTTGTTGGTTTAAATGTTCAATATGACAATAATGTAGTTAAAGTAAATGCTGATAATATTCAACTTACGGAAACACCTTATGATTTAGTCCGTAAAATGAGAGCCTCCTTCCTAGTAATGGGGCCACTTCTTGCAAGAAAAGGTCATGCACGTATTGCGCTACCAGGTGGTTGTGCTATTGGTAGTCGTCCTGTCGATCTTCACCTAAAGGGCTTTGAAGCGATGGGAGCATTTATTAGTATTGGTCAAGGATATATCGATGCCAAGGTTGAAGGAAAACTAAAGGCTGCTCGTATTTATTTGGACTATGCCAGTGTTGGCGCCACAGAAAATATTATGATGGCTGCAGTAATGGCAGAGGGTACTACAACCATTGAAAATGCAGCACAAGAGCCAGAAATAGTTGATTTAGCAAACTACTTAAATCGAATGGGAGCAAAAATTCGCGGTGCTGGTACCGGGACAATTCGCATTGATGGGGTAGAAAAATTATTTGCTACTAACCATTCCGTTATTGCCGACAGAATTGAGGCAGGTACCTTTATGGTTGCTGCAGCAATCACAGGCGGTAATGTATTGATTGAAAATGCGATTGCAAATCATTTAAAGCCACTAGTTGCAAAGCTAGAGGAGATGGGTGTTGAGATTACTGAAGAAGGAGAAGGGTTAAGAGTGAAAGCAACCCATCCTCTAAAAGCAGTAGATTTGAAAACATTACCACATCCAGGCTTCCCAACAGATATGCAATCACAAATGATGGCCCTATTATTAAAGGCTAATGGAACCAGTGTGGTAACCGAAACGGTTTTTGAGAACCGATATATGCATGTAGAAGAATTCAAACGTTTAAACGCGAATATCAAAATCCAAGGTAGAAGCGCGATTATTGAAGGGAATGCCAAGCTAATTGGAAGTAGTGTTCAAGCTACAGACCTAAGAGCAGGCGCAGCTTTAGTTATTGCAGGTTTAGTTGCTGAAGGAGTCACAGAAGTAGGTGCGGTTTATCATATTGACCGTGGCTATGTAGACTTAGTAGGTAAACTAAAACGACTTGGTGCTGACGTAGAACGTGTAGAAGAAGAACAAACCAAAGCAAGCGACCTACAACCATTGTGGGTAAAATAAATACGAACAAAAAGCCGACCAGCACTGGTCGGCTTTTTTACAAAATCTAACAAATGGGGCCAGGCCCCTTTTTACAAATTCTTGTAAAAGGGGCCTGGCCCCATTTCAAAAATACCATTTCAAAAATAGTTTGAGAATACTCTGATATTTGTTTAGAATGGAAATAAGTTATATTCCTAAGCTTTGGAGATGAGAAGATGAAAACGGTAATGCTATTAACCACAGGTGGAACGATTGCAAGCTCTAGAGATGAGAAAACGGGATTGCTTGTTTCAGGAGGACTTACAGGTGAAAAGCTAGCAGAGCTTTGCTCTCTACCATCACATATTAAGGTAATGGTAGAATCGGTTTTTCAAATCCCTAGCAATCACATGACCTTTGAAAAGCTACTTGAGTTAAAAAATAAGATAGAAGGTATTTATCAGAATCCGGATATTGATGGTATTGTTATTACTCATGGAACAGATACCTTGGAGGAAACTGCTTATTTTTTAGACTTAACGATAGCGGATGAAAGACCGGTTGTAATTACTGGCTCCCAAAGAGGGCCATTGGAGCTTGGTACTGATGCATTTACTAATATTAAGCATGCGGTTTTGGTGGCCGCTGAGCCTTCAAGCAGAAATAACGGAACAACTGTTTTATTTAATGAAAAAATTTGGACTGCCCGTCACGTCAAAAAAGGACATGCCTCCAATCTAGATGCGTTCCATTCTCCGGGATTTGGCTATATCGGTATCGTAGATCAAGAGCAGGTCTATTATTATCAAAAGCCAATCCTAAGAGAGAATTATTCCCTAAAAAAAGTAGTACCTCTAGTAGAGGGAATTAAGCTTTATTTAGGAAATGACGGTAAATTTATCGAGTATGCTGTCCAAATAGGGGCCAAGGGAATTGTCTTAGAAGGAGCTGGGAGAGGACATATTCCTCCAGCAACACTAGAAGCAGTCTCCTTAGCCATCAAAAAAGGAATAAAGGTAGTTCTTACAACAAGTGCAGATGAAGGCGAAGTCTATCCTGTCTATACCTTTCCTGGAAGTGCCTATGATTTACAAACCAGAGGGGTTATTCTTGGCAAGGATTACGATAGTAAAAAAGCAAGAATCAAGCTAGCCGTTTTACTGGCAGCAGATATTACCGATATAGAGAAAAAATTTCAGCAGTAATCTCAAAAAAGGGGAGAACACACAATGAAAAAACTTAACATTGCAGCATTACCTGGGGATGGAATTGGAAAAGAAGTAGTACCTGAAGCGATTAGAGTATTAAACACAGTAGCCGAGGTTCATGGGGGATTAGAATTTAACTTTGATACATATGATTGGAACTGTGAATATTATCTAAAGCATGGCCAAATGATGCCAGACAATGCAATGGATATTCTAAAAAGCTATGATGCGATCTTCTTAGGTGCTGTAGGTGACCCGAATCTTGTACCTGATCATATCTCTTTATGGGGAATGCTGATTAAAATACGACGTGAATTTGAGCAGGTAATTAATCTTCGTCCAGCAAAGCAATTACGAGGGATTAAATCCCCACTAGCAAACCCAAACAACTTTGACTTGATTGTAGTCAGAGAAAACAGTGAGGGAGAGTATAGTGAAGCAGGAGGAAGAATACATCAAGGCGAAGATGAAATCGCCATTCAAAATGCGGTCTTTACCCGAAAAGGAACAGAAAGAGCAATGGAATATGCATTCCAATTAGCGAAAACTAGAAAAAATCATGTAACTAGTGCGACTAAATCGAACGGAATTGTACATTCCATGCCATTTTGGGATTCCGTTTTTAAAGATGTGGCCAATAGATATCCTGATACCAAAACAAATTCCTTTCATGTAGATGCATTAGCAGCCTTCTTTGTAACTCGCCCACAGATTTTTGATGTCATTGTTGCTAGTAATCTATTTGGAGATATTCTTACAGATATAGGTGCAGCAATTATGGGAAGCATCGGAATAGCTCCAGCAGCCAATATCAATATCAATGGAAAGTACCCTTCCATGTTTGAACCAGTTCATGGCTCTGCTCCAGATATTTATGGAAAGGGAATTGCGAATCCGGTCGCACAAATTTGGACAGGGAAAATGATGCTAGATCATTTTGGGGAGCATGAAGTTGCCGCAAAGCTACTTGAAGTAGTTGAGGATGTTTTAGAAGCTGGAATTAAAACAGCAGATATAGGTGGTACCGCTAAGACCACAGAATTTACGGGTGAGGTAATTAAGAGATTAAAGCAATTATAAATTAAACTTTTTAAGTGTTACTTTTAAAGAGCAAGGTGAACCCTTGCTCTTTTTGCACTTTGTCTAATGGAAAAGTTAGAAATCGATATAAAAAATTAGCAGGATTTTACATTATTTTGTCGAAACTGAAAGAGGTAAGTATATTTTTAACTTCAAGGAGTGATTAGATGAAATACCATAAATATGGGTACCTTTTTTTATCTTTCGTATTATTCATATCTTTATTATCAATTAGTCCTGATGTAATAAAGGCTGCAGACAATAACACTTTTACAGATGTAACAGATACTCATTGGGCCTATCAGCACATACTTAAAATGGAGTTGAGAGGAATAGTTACAGGATATACTGATGGTCAGTTCAGGCCTGAGAAAGCAGTCTCTCAACTTGAAGCAATTATCATGGCCATAAGACAAATGGGACTACAAGATCAAATCAATACAGTGGATGCATCATCAATAGATAGTAATGCACTTGGATTACCTAAAGGATGGGATTCTGAAAAATATGTTGCTTTTGCATTAGAAAAGGAAATTATTGATTTAGACAGTTTTGAACCAAATACAGCCGCATCACGGGCATGGGTAGCACGAATGGTTATCCGGATGATTGGTGAAGAACAAAGTGTAGAAGATAATAAAGCAACTGATTTTTTTGATGACTTACAAATACCTACGTGGGCAAAAGGTTATGTTTCATTAGCTGTAGAAAAAAATATCGTGACAGGGTCTTTTGATGCAGTAGGTAGAAAGGTTTTTAACCCTCACGATTATGTAACAAGAGCACAATTAGCTACAATGATTAGCCGATCAGATGAATTTATGAAAGATAGTGACACTGTCTTAACAGGGGTGCTTGAGGGAGTAAATGGACAATATATATCTATTAAAAATAGTGAGAATGAAGTTCGGTCTTATTTAATTTCAAATCAATTACTTGTTTTTAACGAAAAGGGAGAAAAAAGTATATTAGAGCAACTAATTAAAGGTGACTCCATTCGGTTTGAAAAAGATAAGCTTGGTTATATAGCTTATATTGAAAAAGTTGAGCCTTCATCCATTCAAACAAATCTAACAGGGACTGTTGTTCAACTTTTCAATGAAGATTTAATGATAACGATTAAGGATGAAAACGGCAAATTAACAATCTATCATTTTGCACAAGGATTAGATACCTCTAAAATAACTATTGGAGAAGTGATTGAGTTTGTAATTGATTACAACCATTTAATCAAATCATATCAAATAAGTAATGATGATCAAGCTTTAAAAGGCATTATTTATTCCCTAGATTTGAACACGAATATTCTAGTTGTAGAAAGTAATGAGCAATATCAGGCTTATACTATGGCTGAACCATTGTCAGTTGAGTATCAAGGCATTCGTTTTCCAAATGTAAAGGACCTTCAAAAAGGCGATCAAGTAGAATTAGTAGTAAATGAAAATAATCAAATTCAAACCATCAGAATGATTCAACCGTATCAAGTCTTAGAAATGAATGGGAAAATTGCAGTTATCTCTAAAACAGAACAAATAATCACTGTTCGTTTAGATGATAATTCTTTAAAAGCTTTTGATGCAGCAAGCGAACTAGAAATATATATTGAAGGTATTTCTCAACCAACGTTTGAGGACTTGCTTGTAGGAGATGCTATTCAATTTACCACACAAGAAGGAGAAATTACAAAGTTATCTGTTAACAACCGATCTTATATCAATGAAATAAAAGGAATAGTAAAGAGCATTGATACTATTAATGGATATCTAACCATCGAAAATGCCGAAAAAAAGCTAGTTACGTTTCCTATTGATTCATATGTAACAATAGATTTAGATATTAATGATCCAGAATTGATAGATGTTGAGATAGGAGATAAAGTAATACTCACCATTGAAAACAATAAAATTTATAAGATTAAATTGGATAATACCTTAGAAGGAAAACTAATTTCTGTCGATGATCGTGAGGAAAAGATTGTAATTCAGACAGAATTAGAAGGAAAAAGAACGTTTCTCTTAGCTCCCGATGTAGATGTAGATATTGTTAATGTTCGCTATCCAGATTTGGGCGATTTAACAGAAGGGGACGAATTAGTCTTAATATTTGATCAGGATTTAGTTACCGATATTCGAGTGAAAAAAGAATGGACGACTGAAATAGTAGAAGTAAATACCTTAAGAAACCGCGTTACCATAAAAGACGGCAATACAGAAAAAATATATTCCATTCACTCAGGAATAAAATTAGTTATACCAAATATTGTAAATCCAAAGCTGGACGATATTAATGCTGGTGATACAATTAAATTGATGTTTTATGGAAATGAGCTAATTCAAGTGAGTGTTGTTCCACCTCACTATGGCTATGTTACGTCAATTAACCTTTTTCAAAAACAATTGTATTATCATACCGATAACACTCAAAAAGTAGTTAATACCAATAATGTAATAATGTACAATAATGAAAACCTAGCAATTTCATTACAACAATTAACAAAAGATGATTATATCAAAGTAATCGAAATAAATGATGAAATTGTTATTACCCAGGCGAAGAAAATTACAGGATCATTAACCACCATTAACTTAGATAATGGAAAAATTTATATTTTGGATAATAATAATGTATATCAATTTTATGCTTTGTCTGAAAAAGTAGAAGTTTTTAAAGGAACAACTAATTACGATTTAGGTGATTTGCAACCTAACCAGGCTATTTCTATCTATACTATTGATGATAAAGTAGTCGCGATAAAAATTAACTAATTGTAGCTGTAACAAAAGATTCTACATTAATTTAAGTAGAATCTTTTTGTTTGATTAAATCGAAGTTAAAAATACAAACTTCCATTACAATGAAATTAAGACCCTCTTTTCTTTTATCATAAAAAAGGATTATAATAGAACTTGTTAAAACTGACTGGTCAGTTCTGAAAATGGAAGATATAATATTTCTAGTCAGTGAAACTTAAACATGTATAAATGGAGGAGAACACATGAAGAAGTTATTTCCCTGGTTCATATTAACCTTAATCATAACGTTGATTGGGGCTGGTTGTTCTTTACAGGATAAAGAGCAGGAAACGGAAACAGCAAAGCCAGTACCTGTTATTGTACAAAAAGTGGAGAAAAAGCATTTTGAAACCACTGAACGATATGTAGGCCAAACCAAAGCGAGTCAAGATGTATATCTCATCTCTAAAATGACTGGCAAAGTAGAGGAAGTATATGTGAAACAAGGAGATACAGTGAAAGAAGATCAGGTTATCATCAAACTAGATGACCAAGATGCTGTTAATTCACTAAGGCAAGCACAAGCAGGCTATGAATCGGCTTTAAATAATCTATTACAAGCAAAAGAAAGACAGGGTAGTGGAGTGATTCAAGCACAATCACAATTTAATCAAGCTAAGTTAGCTTTAGAACAGGCAAAAACTAATTTAGAGAGAACGAAACAATTATATGAATCAGAGGCAGTTACAAAATCCCAGCTTGAGCAAGCTGAGGCAGCATATAACCAAGCCCAGAACTCCTTTAATGTAGCACAAGATGCTCTAGATAAAGCGGATTCCACAGCAAACATTGGTGCATTAGAATCAGCTGTCGAACAAGCAAAAATTGGAGTAGAGCAAGCCCAAAGAGCAGTAACAGAGACAAAAATCAAGGCACCAATCGCTGGTAAGATTGCATCTATTAATGTAGGTGTGGGAGATATCGCTAGTCCGCAATCCCCGATTGGCCAAATGGTCAGCACCGAAAATATGATTGTTCAATTAAACATTACGGAAACCTCTCTAAAGCTATTTACAGAAGGGAAAGAACTAGAGGTCAATGTTCCAAGCATAAGCAAAAGCTTTAAAGGTAAGATCACCTTTGTTGCCCCTGCTGCAAACCAAACGATGAGCTTCCCTGTTGAAATTTCCGTGGAAAATCCAGAGCACCAAATTAAACCTGGAATGCTTGTTGAGGTAAAAATTATAACAGCGGTACAGGATGAAATTGTGATACCAACAAAAGCGATTATTGGTAGCGGACAGGATGCTATTGTCTATATCGTGAAGGATGGAAAAGCAGAAAAACGCTCCATCAAGATTAAAGAAATGTCCACAGATGAAACAATGCTTGAAGCAGGAGTGAAAGAAGGAGAAAGCCTAATTATAAAAGGCCAATATTATGTAGAGGATGGATCCGCGATTGAAACAGTGACGGAAGAAGGGAATGCTTCATGAAAATCGTAGAAACTTCTGTCAAAAGGCCAATTGGCGTTATTATGATCATTTTGGCCCTCATTTTAATGGGCTCAATTTCTCTAAAAAATTTAGCACTTGATCTTTATCCCGAATTAAATTTACCGATTGGTATAGTGGTTACAGAGTATGAAGGTGCTGCTCCTCAAGAAGTAGAAAAGCTTGTGACGAATACACTAGAAGGAACCTTAGGAACAGTAGAAGGAATCAAAAAAATTCAATCCACTTCCTCGCAAGGCCAATCCTTGGTTATTTTGCAATTTGATTGGGGCTCCAATATGGATGCCAAAATCAATAGTATGCGGGATAAATTGGACTTAGTGACCAACTTCCTACCAGAGGATGCTGGAAAGCCTTTAGTATTAAAGATTGACCCAACTGCAATGCCAATTGCTAGATTATCTGTATCTGGAAATATTGATTCAGCACGTTTAACACAAATCACAGAGGATATTGTGAAGCCCCGACTAGAAAGAACGCCTGGGGTTGCTCAGGTTAGTGTGATTGGGGCAAAAGAGAAGGAAGTAAAGGTAGAGGTTTCACCGTTATATCTACAAGGATATGGATTAAGTCTAAATACGATTATTCAAATTCTAGGCTCTGAAAATCTATCGGCCTCTGCTGGAACTTTACCAAAAGGAGATCGAGAGATTTCTTTAAGGATTAATGGAGAATTTGAAAATATAGAGCAGATCAAAGATATATTAATCCCATTACCAAAGGGAGGAACTGTAAAGCTAAGTGATGTGGCTAAGGTTTCTGAGGTCTTTAAAGAGACTACTGAAATTACCAAGGTATCAGGAAAGCCTTCCTTAAGTATTGATATATCGAAGAAGTCTGATGGAAATACCATTCAGGTAGCCAATGAATTATATCAATCGATTGAAGAAATAAACAAGCATGTACCAGAAGGAGTTAAAATTGATTTTGTTTATGATTTATCGATTTTTATCCGACAGTCCGTCGACAATGTGATCCAGAACCTTATTATCGGAGGAATTCTGGCGATTGTGATTCTTTACCTATTTTTACGCAATATCCGTTCTACAATGGTTATTGGAATTACGATGCCAGTGGCTGTTATTACTACATTTAATCTTATCTATTTTACCGGTGAAAGCCTAAACCTGCTAACCCTTGGGGGATTAGCCTTGGGTATTGGAATGATGGTAGACAGTGCCATTGTTATTTTGGAAAATATTTATCGTCATAGAGAGCAGGGAAGTAGTTTAGTAGAGGCGGCAATTGAAGGGACTAAAGAGGTAGGACCTGCAGTAATTGCATCTACCTTAACAACAGTTGCAGTTTTCCTACCAATTGTCTTTGTAAAAGGTTTAGCAGCAGAGTTGTTCCGTCCATTAGCTCTTACAGTAAGCTTTGCCTTACTAGCATCTTTAATTGCTTCAATTACAGTCGTACCAATGTTATCCGCAAAGCTTTTAAAGGATAATCAAGAGCTGCAAAAAGGGAACTTCCTAAAGAATCTCATCTATTATCCATTAGAAGGCTTTCATAAGATGATGGATAAGGTATACCATGGATATTCTAAAGCATTAGCATGGGGTTTAAAACGCCGGAAAACGGTTGTTTTTGGGACCATTATTGCTATTGCGGTTACCTTTGCTTTAGTACCTCTTGTAGGAACAGAGTTTATTCCAGCCATGGATCAAGGGGAAATCAATATTGATGTTACCTTACCAGAGGGAACACAGTTAACCGAAACGGATAGAACTGTAAGCTTAATCGAAAAAGAACTATCAGAAATTGAAGAAGTAGTCACTATTTTTACTAGTGCTGGTAGTGGTGGAGCAATGCAAATGGGACTGCCGAGTGGAAACATCGGAAATCTCTATATTCGTCTAGCTCCAATTGATGAAAGAGACCGAACAACAGATCAGGTAATGGAAGAGATTAGAGGGAAAATCTCCAAATTTCCTGGTGCAGAGGTAAAAGTGACCCAGATTCAAAGTGGGGGCTTTGGGACTTCCACTCCAATTTCTATTATGATCTCTGGAGATGATTTGATCGTACTTGAGCAAATCGCTTATCAAATTAAAGAGGTTACTGAAAAAGTGGAGGGAACTAGGAACGTTTCTACCTCAGTTGATGAGGGACGTCCTGAGATGAGAATTATCGTTGATCGAGATAAGGCGGCAGCTTATGGCCTAAACTTTGCCCAAATTGTATCTACAGTAAGAACAGGATTTAATGGACAGGTAGCTACTCGTTTCCGTTCTGAGGGCACTGAACTGGATGTAAGAGTTACCCTTCCAGATGAATATAAGCAAGATATGAATCAGATAGGGGATATTACCCTTGCATCACCTTTTGGAAGTCAAATTCCATTAAAAGAGGTAGCGGAGATTGTAGAGATAAAAGGTCCTGCAAAAATCCAACGTGAGGACCAACGAAGACAGGTTACTGTTGGTAGTGATATTGTTGGTCGTGATTTAGGTAGTATTACCACAGACATTCAAGCGGAAATTGATAAATTAAACATTCCAGAGGGTTATATTGTAGAAATTGGTGGGCAAGTAAAAGAGATGACTGATGCCTTTGGTGATTTACAATATGCCTTAATTTTAGCCGTCTTCTTAGTCTATATGGTGATGGCGGTTCAATTTGAAGCGGTAACCTATCCGTTTATCATCATGTTTTCTATGCCAGCAACCTTTATTGGGATTATTGTAGGGTTGGTGCTGTTAGGACACCCATTAAGTATTCCTGCCTTTATTGGAATAATTGTCTTAGCAGGTATTGTTGTTAATAATGCGATTGTATTGATTGACTATGTTAATATTCTTCGGAAACGAGGAATGAATAGAGAAGAGGCAATATTAAAAGCAGGGCCAAATCGTCTTCGTCCAATTTTGATGACTACATTAACCACCATTTTAGGTCTTGTGCCATTAATGCTAGGAATAGGTGAAGGTGCTGAAACTCAAGCACCAATGGCCACTGTAGTAATCTTTGGATTAAGCTTTTCTACCTTAGTTACCTTAATTTTAGTTCCTGTAATCTATACCTATGTGGATGATTTAGAACGCTGGTTTATGAAAAAACTGGATAAACTCAGCTATCGTCACAAAGAAGTATAGTGAAACAAAGAAACTTAAAAAGGAACTAAAGGGGGACATCAAGAATGGTAGAACCACATGAACTATCAAATAAAAAGGAAGCAATTCTCTATAGTGCCTTTCAGGTGTTTACCGAAAAAGGATATCATCAAGCAAAGGTTAGTGAGATTGCAGAGCGAGCACGTGTAGGCAAAGGAACAGTATATGAGTATTTTGATAGTAAAGAGGCTCTGTTAATAGGAGTTATTAAGGCAGGGACGAAATACTATATCGAACAATTAAATGAGAGTGCCGAGCAAGCTGTTGATCCATTAGGCAAGCTTAGAAATATTCTACTCAAAAATGTAACCATTTTAAAAGAAAATCAAAACTTTAGGCAGCTGATTAATCATAACTTTGGCGTAAATAGTGAGCAGTTTCATTTGCTTTTGCAAGAGCAACGTCAGATACTTTTTCAAAAGATACAAAAAATCCTACAAGAAGCTATTAATCAGCAGCAAATAAAGCCGATAGATTTAGAAATTGGAGTTCGATTGGTTTTTGGTCATATTATTGCAATGGATCCTGAAATGGGGAATCTAGCAGAAGAACAAATAAATTCAATGATAGACATTCTTTTTAAAGGGTTACAATAAAGGTAAATCTACTTTTAAATTATTGCTTTTGGTTCTAGGGTGACAAGCTCCTTCATATGGATATAGGGACAAGGTTTTCCTGTTTACTATACTACAATGAAGGAGCTATTTTTTATGCGGAGAATCATCCTATTATTCTTTACTAGCTTAACTCTAACCATGATTTTAATTCCAACAGTGATTGCTTGGCTATGGGGAGAACCATCCAAAGCAGAGGAAAGTCATTTATTGATAAGCAAGATAGAGCTTGCAGTCGATGAAAAATCGATTCCAGTGAAAGTATATCGTAATAAAACAAAGCAAGTAGAAGTTTATCCTATGGAGGAATATGTTAGAGGAGTACTTGCAGCAGAAATGCCAATCAATTTTGAGTTAGAAGCTTTAAAAGCACAAGCTTTGGCTGCAAGAACCTATATTGTAAAGAGGTTATTAGATAAGGACTTTAGCGATATGCCAAAAGAAACGGGAGATGCCGTCGTATTAGATACGGTGATGCATCAGGTCTTTATTTCGGATCAGGAGCTAAAGGATCGCTGGGGTATTCGTTATGATGAATATATTTCTAAGCTCAATCAAGCAATTAATGAAACAAGAGGCCAAGTAATTGTCTATAATAATTATCCAATTACTGCTGCCTTTTTCTCTACAAGTAATGGTTATACCGAGAATTCGGAGGAATATTGGGGAATGGCTGTCCCCTATTTAAGAAGTGTAGAAAGTCCTTGGGATACCGAATCTCCCAAATTTAATACTACAGTAAAAATTCCAATGAGTACGATAAAAGCAAAGCTTAATGTAGATACAGCAATGGCTACGAGTACTGGTCAGGAATGGTTGAAAACACTGGAAACCACCGAAGGCTTTAATATTAAAAAAATCAAAATTGGTGACAAAACATTTACTGGTCGAGAAGTAAGAGAAAAGCTAGAGCTTAATTCGTCCTCCTTTACCTGGAAAATTGAGAAGGACGGCATTCTCTTTACAACAAAGGGGTATGGTCATGGTGTTGGAATGAGTCAATATGGTGCTAACGGAATGGCCAAGGAAGGAAAAATAGCAGAAGAAATAGTCTCCCATTATTACCAAGGAACAACCATCAAAGATTATCGTGATTGGGTCAAGTGAAACTAAGTTAAAATGAAAAAAGAATGTATAAAAATTGAAAAATTGTGCACCACCAAAGTATAAAAGCCCAAATTTTGGACAGAATGGTTGCTGAGGTGATGCATAAAATGAGTAAAAAAATGAATTGGAAAAAACCTTTTGGTAAGAAATGGACATTCCCCGCCATTTATATTACTGCAGCTGCACTCATACTTACTTTAATGTGGTGGTATCAAGATCCAAATCAATATCCGTTAACTTCGGATGAATTAGGTTATCAGGAAATTAATCCTGCATCCACGACTACAAAGGATGATCTATTAACAGATCAGCTAGGAGAAGCAATTGCGGTAACCGCAGCATTAGAAAAAATGGTTTGGCCAGTAGAGAATCCAGATCAAATTCAAGTGATGATGGAGTATTTTGATGAGAGCCAAAGCGATGAAGCATTGGAAAGCGCGCTGATTGAATTTCAAAATGAATTCTGGGCACATCGTGGAATTGATTTGGTAACTACTGATAAACAAACCTTTGGAGTAGTTGCAGCATTAAGTGGGGAAGTAGTAAAAGCAGAGAAAGACCCAGTTGTAGGTTATGTTGTGAATATTAAGCATGACAATGATTTAGTGACTGTGTATTCTAGCTTAGCAGATCTTCAGGTGAAAAAGGGGGATATGGTGACCCAGGGACAGCTTCTAGGTAATGCTGGACGCAATGCCTTTGAAAAGGATCACGGTATCCATTTACACTTTGAAGTAATGCGAAATGAATTTACACTAGCACCAGAAGCATTTATTGGTGAAGATGCTAGTCAGGTTTTAAAAATGCTAGAAGAAAAAGCCAAGCAAGAAACAGAGCAAGGCACTGAAGAGCAGACTGGAAATCAGGAAACACCTGATAGCGAGACTGACAAGGATAAAGAAACCGATCAAAATGTAGAAGAATCAAATCAAGATCAGGACGATGCTGATCAAAACGCTGAAGAATCTGATCAAAACGTAGAAGAATAAAAGTTCCGCGTTTTAGCTTGAAATGTTCTAAGGGCTGTTAGCTATATATTTATGGCTGGCGGCTTTTTTTTATCGAATTAGAAGTCATTTCACCAATAATTTGAACTTTTTTTTAAAAAAAAGATATATTTAGCTTGTCAAGGCTTGTTACAAAAGAATATCTGCCAAACCTCCTCATATAATGTAACAGACGATTTCAGAAGGGGAGGCGAGGGGAGTGCATGATTACATCAAGGAGCGAACCCTAAAAATAGGTAGGTACATAGTCGAAACTAAAAACACAGTACGTACCACAGCTAAAGATTTTGGGGTATCGAAAAGCACGGTTCATAAGGACATGACAGAACGCTTACCAGAAATAAATCCAGAGTTGGCCAACCACGTAAAGGAGATTTTGGAGTATCACAAAGCCATACGTCATATTCGAGGAGGGGAAGCAACAAAAAAGAAATACGAGAATAATAAATAATTGTTGGATAAAAATAGAAAATGAATAAAAAAGTTGACGAATAAAAGAGGATTTTCCGATAATTTATCGAAATGTATTCTAAACCATATTATGCTCATAAGGCTGTACAGGAGGACTAAGCAATGTTTAGTAAAGATATCGGAATCGACTTAGGAACGGCAAATGTGTTGATATATGTGAAGGGCCGGGGTGTCATCATAGATGAACCATCAGTAGTAGCAATAGAAAAGGATACCAAGAAGGTATTAAAGGTTGGCGAAGAAGCAAGGAAAATGGTAGGTAGAACACCTGGGAATATCGTTGCAATCCGTCCTTTAAAGGATGGTGTAATTGCTGATTTTGATATTACAGAATCGATGCTGAAGCATTTTATTCAAAAAGCAGGAGTAAAAGGTTTTTTCGGCAAACCAAGAATTCTAATTTGTGCTCCAACGAATATTACATCGGTGGAACAAAAAGCAATTCGAGAAGCTGCTCAAAAAAGCGGTGGTGGCCAGATATTCTTAGAGCAGGAACCAAAAGTGGCAGCCATAGGTGCAGGCTTAGATATTTTTCAGCCTAGCGGAAATATGGTTGTAGATATTGGCGGAGGTACGACAGATGTCGCTGTATTGTCTATGGGAGATGTCGTCACCGCCTCTTCTATTAAGGTTGCTGGGGACAAGTTCGACCATGCGATCATGTCATACATAAAAAGGAAGTATAACCTACTTATTGGAGAAAGAACCGCTGAGGAATTGAAGGTTACTATAGGTACTGTATATAAAGGGGCTCGTAATGAATCCTTAGATATCCGTGGTCGGGATTTAGTTTCTGGATTACCAATCTCTGTTAGTATTCATTCGGAAGAAATTAGAGAGGCATTAGAGGATTCCATTAATGCGATTGTGACAGCAACCAAATCCGTATTAGAAAAAACACCACCAGAGCTCTCTGCAGATATTATTGATAAAGGAATCATTCTAACGGGTGGCGGAGCTTACCTACATGGTCTAGATTTGCTATTAAACGAGCAATTAAAGGTTCCTGTCTTAGTAGCCGAGGATCCAATGTCCTGTGTGGCTAGAGGAACAGGAATTTTATTAGAGAATTTGGATAAGGTAGCAAAACGAGGAATTTTAGGAGTGGGCCGAAATGATTAGAGGTCTGTATACTGCTGCTGCTGGAATGATTACACAACAGAATAGACAAGATATATTGACCAACAATTTGGCCAACATCAATACCCCTGGATTTAAGCAAGACCAAGGGGTTATTCGTGCATTTCCTGAGGTTCTTTTACAAATGATCCGCACCTCTGAACAACCAAATCCTAAGATTGGGACAATCCACCAAGGCGTCTTTTTAGAAGAAAGCATTGCAAAATTTGTTCAAGGGGATCTAATGGAAACAGGAGTTGCTACCCATATGGCCATCTGGGATCAAGATTTAGCTGTAGATCCAGAGACAGGTATGCAACCGTCGTTATTCTTCACGGTAGAAGATAACGAGGGAAACCGCTTTTTTACCAGAAGCGGACTGTTTAATATAGATGGTGCAGGTAATTTAGTAACTCCAGAGGGGTATAAAGTATTAGATGATTGGAATTATCCGATTCAAAGTACAAGCTCCTCCTTTACGATGAATGAAAAAGGGCAAATTGTTTTTGAAAATGGGGAGGAAAGTCAGGTTGGTTTAACGGTTGTACCTGATCCTAATCAATTAGTGAAACAAGGGAATAGTCTTTTTCGTTATAATGGTAATGTAGATGAATTAGAATTTGCTCAGCCAGAATTTAATTACAAGCTTCTTCAAGGGAATGTTGAACGGGCCAATGTGGATCCTAGCCAAACCATGGTCGACATGATGACGGCCATGCGATTATATGAAGCAAATCAAAAGTCAATTCAATCCCTAGATCGAACTCTTGAAAAAGCGGTTAATGAGATTGGCAGAGTTTAATTGAAATTATAAAACTTTTATTTGAAGAGTTATATAAATAAATCTTGAATAATAATCTATATTAAGAAGTATAGGGGTGGCACAATGAATATTTCCACCATTAACACCGTTGTTGGAATGCAGTCGATTCAACAAAAAATCGACACAATCGCAAATAATATTTCGAATATAAATACCATAGGATATAAAAGCAGGGAAGTTTTTTTTCATGATATATTATCTGGGCGGATTCAGCAGCCCAATGAATTCCAACAAGAGAATCGTTTAACTCCTTCTGGTCTTAACCAAATGGGAGGAGCGAAGACTGCAATGACACTAGCGAGCTTTCTTCAAGGTCAATCCATTCAAACAGGAATAGCGACCGATGTAATGTTACTTGGTAATGATCTGTTTTTCAAGGTGCAACCTAGTGGATCCACGGATACCTTTGGTGAAGATGCTTATCGTTATACTAGAGATGGACATTTTCAAATCGATGGATCAAGGTATTTAGTAACAGACCAAGGGGATTATGTGCTTAATGCAGATGACGAACCTATTCAAATCCCAGTAGGGGCAACCTTTCAGATTGATAGTATGGGAAGGATTACCTTCCAATATCCGGACGGTGAATCAGAGGAATATGGTTCCATTGGTTTAACCCAAATGAAGGATACGCAAGCTTTGGAAAACGTTGGAGGGAACCAATATCAGATACCGAGTGCTATAATAGAAAGTGGAATAAATTTTGCGCAAATGATTGATATGGAAGATCCAGAGAATCAGTCGCGTTATCAAATAGTCCAAGGAAGTTTAGAAAACTCTAATGTTGATTTAGCCAAAGAAATGACTGCATTAACAGAAGCTCAACGTGCTTATCAATTTATGGCAAGAGGTTTATCCATTAATGAACAGATGATGGGTATTACTAATAATTTACGGGGCTAAATCGATTGGTTAATGCATAACTTATCTGTAAGAAGGAATGAGATTATGGAACAAGCAAAAACACGCTCAAGAACAGAAAGACACCAAAATGCTAAACCAAAATCAAGCAATAGTAATAAAACCAAAAAGAATAAACCAGTAAGTCTTCATCGCTCAGCAATGTTCTTTTTGGGAGTTGCTGCTATCTCACTTATTGTTGGTGGGATGGTTGGTTTAATAGTTGGGGGTCAAAGTCCATTACAAGTGTTTAATCCAAACACCTGGACACACATGTTAAAATTGATCTTTAGTGCTTAAGATACTATTCGTCATTTAGTTCAAACAGTCATCTTCATTCTGAGAAGGTGGCTTTTTGCTTATTTAAATACAATATTTGCTAATAGAGAATTGTTTGCAACCATGGTAAAGGGTATAATAGATTTGTTTGGTGGGGGAGGGAACTAAAGTGAATTTACCAAATATATTAACAATGACCCGCTTTTTATTTATACCCTTATTTATAGTTGTGTTCTTTAAAGGCTATGAGCTACAGGCTTATGGAATATTGTTAATTGCTGGTATTACAGATGTTGTGGATGGATATCTTGCAAGAAAAAATAACCAAGTGACTGATTTAGGATCCATGCTAGATCCACTTGCAGATAAACTGATGATGCTGACAGTAATTATTTCCTTATTAATTGCCGACAAAATTTCCTTATTATTAGCTGCACTCATCTTTTTCCGTGATGGGGCAATGATTATCGGTAGCTTAGTATTCCATTTTAGAGGGAAGAAAACGGTCCCCGCGAACGCGTTTGGAAAAATTACCACTGTACTTTTTTACATGGCAGTATTATTAATTATATTTGAACTACCCTATCATAAGGAATTTCTCTGGTTTGTTGTTGTCTTTGCCTTCTTAACCTCGTTTAATTATGTAAGAGAGGTTATAAAACTAAATTTTAGATAAATGGGCGGTCTAGTTACAGCTATATGGATGGCAAATAGGAAGAGAGCACAGCTAAGCTTCCGCCTATCTGTGCTCTTTTATGTGAACCCAGCTTCAACCAAGGCAGAAGTGGGAACAGTCATAGTATTTGCAACTGAGCCCGTTTTATTACTGCTAAAATTTGGACAAGTAAAGGGAAAATAATTCTATAATTAATACATAAAAAGGAGATGGACCAATGTTAGATATTATGGAGATCCAAAAGATTATTCCTCACCGTTATCCATTTTTATTAGTGGATAAAATAATTGAGCTAGAGGAAGGAAAAAAGGCAGTAGGAATCAAGAATGTGACAATAAATGAACCATTTTTTCAAGGACATTTTCCAGATTACCCAGTAATGCCTGGAGTGCTTATCGTAGAAGCATTGGCTCAAGTTGGTGCTGTAGCGATGCTAATTAAAGAGGACAATAAAGGCAAGCTTGCATTTTTTACAGGGATTGATAATTTCCGTTTTAAAGGACAAGTAAGACCTGGAGATACCCTCACTTTGACAGTGGAAGTCATTCGAGTGAAAGGGCCAATGGGTAAAGGAAAAGCAACCGCTTATGTGGGAGACAAGCTCGTCGCTGAAGGCGAGATTATGTTTGCAATACAATAATCAATATAATATTTAATATAAATTAATGAATCTTAAGATAAAATAAGAAACCTAGTCCACTAATATAGTGACTAGGTTTCTTGCTACTAAATTACCACTAACTTATCTAACTTAAGAATATAGCTCCATATGCTAATGCAGCAAGGATTACTAGGGAAGGATGAAACTTCCACTTTTCCATAAACAAATAGCTAGCTCCTATTAAAGCAATGGTCTGAATAACTCCTATTCCTTCAATGCCATTGTCGACGAACTTATATGCCATCATTCCTAATAAGACGGCAATTGTAGGTCGTACATATTGTGACATCCGTTTCACTTTTGGTGAATCCTTATATTTTAGCAATAATTGAAGTAAGACAATCATTAGAATAAGGGATGGTGCCACTGTTGCAATAACTGCGACAATTGAACCCATAATTCCTCCCATCTGATAACCAATATAACCAGCCATTTTGGTTGCAATTGGTCCTGGCAAAGCATTGCCCATCGCTAATACTTCACCAAATTCCTTTACCGTTAACCAACCATATCGGCCAACTACTTCATTTTCAACGAGTGGTATAGATGCTGGGCCACCACCATAGCCGAGAATTCCTGGAACAAAAAATGCTAAGAAAATTTGCCAATATATCATGTTAGTTCCCTCCTTTTTGGGCGGAGGACTTTTTGTCACGCTTTAGAACAGCTGCAAGTAATAAGACAAAGATTAGAATTGCCGGGTGAAGATCAAGCATAATTAATAAGATAAAGCTAACCACGGTTAGAACAATAGAATAGCCCCAGCCTAAGCTATCTTTTGATTTAGAAAAGAAATCCCATGTTAGTGTAATCATCATCATGGCAACCACAGGTACTACCCCTCTAGACATACCAGCTACCCAAGGTTGATCTTTAAATGCAGATAGTGATGTTAATAGGATAATCATTAAGATAATCGTAGGCAGGATAGACGATAAAATGGCATTAAGCATCCCTATTTTACCTGCTACACGATAGCCAATATAGCCGGCCATTTTCGTGTTAATTGGCCCCGGTAAAGCATTTCCTAATGCTAATACATCGGCAAATTCCTCATCATCCATCCATTTAAATGTTTCAACAACTTCTTTATATACGAGTGGGATAGAGGATGGACCTCCACCATATCCCAGCATTCCTGATCGGAAAAATGCTACAAATAAATCAAAATGAACCATGTTCCCCTCTTCTTTCTATTGTTTTGTGTTAATTCTACCAAGCTGCGATTGCGCCATCGGTACGTGCTTCTGTGCCACCAGTTAATACGCCAGTTTCCTTATCACGAACGATTACCTGGCCACGTCCAAATCCGCCAGAATCTAAAGAAACTTCAATATCATGACCTAATCGAACAAGAGCTTGTGCGATTGCTTGAGGGAAGTGATGCTCGACTGTAAATTTTTTCCCTTCCATCCATTGCCAACGAGGAGCATCTAATGCTGCTTGTGGATTTAAATGGAAATCAATCATATTCATCGCTACTTGTACATGGCCTTGTGGCTGCATGTAGCCACCCATTACCCCAAAAGGACCTACAGCTTCCGAATCTTTTGTAATAAAACCAGGGATAATAGTATGATATGTTTTCTTACCCGGCTCTAAACGATTCTCATGATTAGGATCTAGGGAGAAATCATGGCCACGATTTTGTAGGCCTATTCCAGTTCCCGGAACCACAATACCAGAACCAAAGCCCATATAATTGCTTTGAATAAAAGAAACCATATTTCCTTCACCATCAGCAGTAGCTAGATAAACCGTTCCACCACTAGGAGGTGTTCCAGGCTCTGGAGTAAGGGCCTTCTCGCCAATTAGGTTTCTTCTTGTATTCGCAAATTCCTCAGAAAGTAACTGTTCCACAGTAGTTGTCATCTTATTAGGGTCAGTAACATATTTCTTGCCATCTGCAAAAGCAAGCTTAATGGCTTCCATTTGTTTGTGATAAGAGTCCAAAGTATCTTTTCCACTAAATTCGTAACCTTTTAAAATATTTAATGCCATTAAAGCGACAATCCCTTGGCCATTTGGTGGAATCTCCCACACATCATATCCACGATAATTTACTTTAATCGGATTGACCCATTCCGCTTTATAGGCAGCTAAATCCCCATAAGAGAGAAATCCATTATATTTCTTAGAATAGGCATCAATTGCTTCAGCCAATTCTCCACGATAAAAGGCTTCTGCATTGGTTTCCGCAATCAAACGGAGTGTCTTTGCATGACCAGGTGACTTCCAGATCTCACCGATTTTTGGTGCCCGTCCATTAGGTGCAAAGGTATCAAACCAAGCATGAAATTCCTCACCAGATAAGACCTGTTTGAATCGATCATAAGCTCTTCCCCAGTATTTAGCCAAAATTGGAGAAAGGGGATAGCCATCCTCCGCATATCGTATTGCAGGCTCTAAAACCTCTGTTAAAGGTAATTTACCAAACCGTTTGGATAATTCTGCCCAAGCACTTGGTGCACCTGGAACTGTGACTGGCTCCCAGCCAAAGGTTGGTATTTTTTCATGTCCACGTTTCTTCATTGCATCAATAGAAATGGTTTTAGGAGAAGGTCCACTAGCATTTAGTCCATGAAGCTCTCCTTTTGTCCAAACTAATGCAAAGGCATCGCTACCAATTCCGTTTGAGGTTGGTTCTACTACGGTTAAACAAGCAGCAGTAGCAATTGCAGCATCAATCGCATTACCGCCTTTTTTTAGAATATCTAATCCTGCCTGTGCAGCTAATGGCTGAGAGGTAGCGACCATACCGTTTTTAGCGATGGTTGCCATTCTTTGAGAAGCATAAGGATAATTTAATAAATCATAATTCATTGCTTTCACCTCTTTAATTTTAATGTGTTTTAGATTGTAACATTATTAACAAATGTTTTTAAAATAGCGTTAAATATTTCGTTTGTTAATTAAATTTAAAAAATAGACTAACATTGAAACGGTATATTAGTTAAGAT
Source organism: Caryophanales bacterium UBA6259 (assembly GCA_002441135.1). Lineage (GTDB taxonomy): Bacteria > Bacillota > Bacilli > Tepidibacillales > Tepidibacillaceae > UBA6259. Next base: position 124,125 of record DJVJ01000051.1, read on the forward strand.
TATAAAGGAAATAGACTGATTTATCTATACTTTTCTGCAATAAAGTGAAAAAAAGAAGAAGCAATTAACTTCTCCCTTAATGAACTGGATTTTTACAATTTTAAGCCTGTCCGACTTTTAAATCGTCGTAACAGAATATGACTCTCTACACGTGTAATTCCCTCTAAGCTATAAAGCTCCTCGTTAATAAAGGATTCTAACTTGCTAAAGTCCTCTACAAGCACGTGCATATGTAATGTACTAGGTCCGGTCATTTGATAGCAACTAGCCACATTTGGATGATTAGCTAGGTGCTCTGCAACTTCTACTAAGGATGCAGGATCACAATCGACCTCAAAAAAGGCAGATACATTTTTCCCAACCTTCTCTGAATTAATGACAACAGAAAATTTCTCTATTATACCATGCTCAATTAATTGATGAACCCTTTCACGAATAGCCACACGAGAAAGGTTCAGTTCTTTGCCAATATCAGCATAGGACATCCTGCCATTAGCCGTTAGTAATTGCAAAATTTGCTTATCCGTTTCATCAAGCTTCATTGATTTCACCACGTTTCAAAAATTTTCTATGTCCGTAAAGAGTAAGTAATAAGGCTCCTGATGTAGCAACACTAATAATAATACTAATATTATCACTATAAAATAGTTTAGAAAAGAAACCAGTAAAGATGCTCATTAGCCAAATAACAGGAACTTCACTCCCTATTTTTCCTTTCCAAAACAGTAACCAGAGATTAGGAAGAAGGGAAGAAGCATAGATTATTCCAAACCAAAAATAAAGCTGAAAAACAGTTGGTTGAAAGGCCTTTGTAACGTAAAACATGGATAAAATAAATAAGAAGCCGAAAAGGGTATTTTTTATTGTCACTAACTTCTTTTGCGGTTCAAAATGGTTAACCATCGAGCTTATTTGAATAATAAAAGTAGAAATTATTGCCCCTAGTAGAAATAGAATAACAAATGTAAATAAAATAGGGGAGCTGATGCTTTGAAATAAATCATAGTAGATCGTATACACATTTTGAAATCCGCCTGTATAGATCACAGCAAAAATTAAGGTAAAAAAGGAAAGTGGAATCGTTCCCCAGATAAAACCAGTTAGGATAAAGGTTTGCTTAAGCTTCCTCTGTTCAATTTTAGGGAGCTGATCCCACGTGGTAGGGTCAAGAAAAAATTGGCTTAAAAATATAAAAAAGATAGCCAATAAAAAATAAGGGAGCTCTTGGTTATTAATGACAAATAAATAGGGGTGGTATAGCCTAACCCCCTCATAAATATGTTCGACACCCTTTAAGATGAAAAAATAGACCATTAAAACGACCAAAAGAAGAAGCACAGAAGCGACCTTATAAATATGATGCCTAATAGATAAGGGAGTCTTCACAGCAAAGTAAAATAAAAGACCAATTACCGAAAATAAGAGAACACCATATTGTAATGGTAGATGAAAAATCGCGTAAAAAAGCATTGCACCAGCATCTACTTGAATATAAAGACTAGTTAACCCCACAAAAAACATAATCCATTGATGAAGCCGATAGCCTTTCTTGTCGGTATATTTATTTTCTAAAAAAGTGGATAAAGTGCATTTGTTGGAGCACTGTCTTTGTATAGTACTCGCAGGAAAGATAAAAGCAAAGATGGTTAGACTACCAATAAGTGAATAGCTAAATCCAGCTACAAGGCCGTAACGTAAAGTTGCCTCAGGAGCGATAAAGAAAGTAGTCCCTGTAATCCAACGAGATAATAGAACAATGGCACTAAGGGATGCACCCATTGTCGCGTAAATATTAATCCCAGTCAGGTTATGATTCATGATTCACCCAACTCTCTATAGCCTTTTGGGGTCATATTCACTGTTTTGCGAAATAGATTACTGAAATAATGAAGGCTACTAAATCCGGTGATCTGGGCTATTTCCGAAATAGAATAATCCATATGAGTAAGTAGTAGTATTTTTGCAATCTCAATTCGGTAATGTAGAAGATACTCGGAAAAGGATAAGCCTACTTCCTCACTAAATTTTCTACTTAAATAAGATGCGTTCACATGAATGTTATTGGCGGCCATCGAGAGATTTAAACGTTCTCCATAATGCTCATGGATGTAAAGAATCGAATCGCGAACGATTTTCGAGTACTCCTTATCATGGGCGTTGGTATTATATTTGGAAACAACCTCTTTTAGTTCCTTTTCAATAATTGGCTTTGTTAAATATTCAGCAACTCCTAGTCTAATGGCCCTCTGTGCAAAATGGAAATCCTGGTGAGCGGTAAGGATGACAATGTCTAATTTTGGATTACTCTTTTTTAATGCTTCTGCAATTTCTAAACCAGATTTCCCGGGTAGTTCAATATCTAAAAAAGCAAGATGAAAGTTTACCCGTTTACTTAATTGTAGAGCCTGACTACTATCCATCGCTGTATAAATGTTACTAAGTGGAGTCATTGGTTTAATTAAAAACTCTAATTGCTCCAGAACAAATGGCTCGTCATCGACTAGTAAAATGTTCATTCTTGCTCCTCCTCTTCGCTATTTTCCATAATATAGGGCCAACGAATAAATACTTGAGTTCCTCCACCAGCTTTTGGCTTTAACACTAGTGAAATATCATTGCCAAAAAGCAGTTCTAAACGGCGATAAATATTGTATAACCCATGCCCTTTAAAAATTTCATCTGGGAAAGTGATGATTCTGTTTACTCCGACTCCATTATTAGATACCTCTAGCACAGCATTTGGTGCTTCATGGGTAAAGGAGATAAATAAGCTTACTTGTCCAATTTTTTTTTCAATACCATGTTTAAAGGCATTCTCAATCAGGGTTTGAAGTAAGTAAGGAGGAACAAGAATCCTTTCTAAACCTTGCTCGATTTGGAAGTCTACCTTCAGGCGCTGTCCAAACCGGATTTGCTGAATAAATAAAAAGTTTTTTGCATGATTTAATTCCTTTTCAAATGGAATTAATTGATCTTTAATTTGGTATCTAAAACGTAAAAACAGAGATAATTGCTCTAGTACTTCAATAAGCTGTTCTGTTTTTTTTAATCGTGCTAAGCTTAATAGCAAATTTACGGTATTAAATAAAAAATGAGGCTGTATTTGTTGATTTAATTGCATATATTCACTATGCTGTAACTCTTTTTCTAAAATAACCTTTGTATTTTCATTTTTTAATAAACTAATTTCTTGTTCAAAGGAAAGCATTAATAATAAAATGATGGCACTAGCTAAAGGCATTAATATAGCAATAATAATAAAAGCCGTAAATAAATCATAGGTGATCATGCAGTAACACACTTCTTTCAGAATAGAAACTGTTAACAAGTTAAACGACTGTTTATTGAGTTAAAGCGGTAGCATATCAATAAATTATCTTTTAGTATAGCATATCTTTATCCTACATTATAAACCTAAGTTAAAAAAATAAGTCTTTCTCGAGTCAGGAGAAAGACTTAAAAGAGGGTCTATATCGATAATGTAATATGGCAAGCAACATGATGATCTTTACCAACCTGTTTCATCTCCGGCTCTTGATGCTTACATAATTCAAAGGCATAAGGACACCGGGTATGGAAGCGACAGCCTGAAGGAGGATCAATCGGTGAAGGAACATCACCTTGTAAAATAATGCGCTCCTTCTTAATTTTCCTATTCGGCTCAGGAATCGCAGATAACAATGCTTTGGTATATGGGTGTTGTGTATTTTCAAACAAAGACTTCTTATCTGCTATCTCAACAATTTTCCCAAGATACATTACAATGACTCGATCAGAGATATGGCGTACTACCCCTAAATCATGGGATATAAATAAATAGGTTAGATCATGCTTTATTTGTAGCTCTTTTAATAGATTTAATACTTGTGCTTGAACAGAAACATCTAGTGCAGAAACGGCTTCATCACATACCACTAGCTTTGGCTCAACGGCTAATGCTCTAGCAATTCCTATCCGTTGACGCTGACCTCCACTAAATTCATGCGGAAAGCGGTCCATATGCTCTTCTTTAAGCCCAACTTGCTCAAGTAGCTCTATAATTCGGGCTCTTCTTTCTTGTTTAGGGACTACATTTAAGGTCGCTAAGGCTTCCTCTAGAATCTGGCCAACTGTTTGACGAGGATTAAGGGAAGCATAAGGATCTTGAAATATAACCTGCAAGTCCTTCCGAATTTTCCGCATTTCGCTTTTATTTAATTGTAAAAGATCCTTATCTCCAAATTTTATTTCACCTGAGGTGGGTTCATCTAAACGAAGAATTGCTCTACCAGTAGTCGATTTTCCACAACCGGATTCCCCAACGATACTCACCGTTTCCCCTTGGCGAATGGTAAAGCTTACCCCATCAAGTGCTTTTACATGGTTTACTGTACGGCCAAGAATACCCCCTTTGATTGGAAAGTATTTTTTTAAATCTTTCACTTCTAATAACGGCTGCATTGGAATCCTCCTTTACTCTCCTACGACCTTCGTAGATAAATTTTCCTGCCATTCTTCTGTATATTTCCAGCAACGAATCTTTGATACCGGTCCAACTGCTTCTAGTTCTGGTTCTCTTTCAAAGCATAGTTCTGTGGCATAATCACAACGTGGTGCAAAGGAGCAACCAACAGGCATCTCATGTGGACTTGGTACTGTTCCTCTAATCGCGGCTAATTCTTCATCACTATCTACTCGGGGTATTGAATTCATTAGTGCCTCAGTATAGGGATGACCCGGATTATCAAAAAGGGAATCTGCATCTGTATATTCGACAACCTTACCAGCATACATCACAGCTACCTTATCACAGGTCTCCGCAATGACACCTAAGTCATGAGTAATCATAATAATCGCAGTTCCTAATTCCTTTTGAAGCTTCTTTAGAAGATCCAAAATTTGTGCCTGAATGGTTACGTCTAAGGCAGTAGTTGGTTCATCCGCGATTAATAATTCGGGATTACAGGATAATGCCATTGCAATCATTACTCGCTGACGCATACCACCACTTAGCTCATGCGGCTCCTGCTTTGCTCGTTTTTCAGGAGAAGGAATACCGACTAAACGAAGCATATCTACGGCTTTATCCCAAGCCTCTCTTCTTGGAAGTCCTTGATGAATTCGGATTGCTTCAGCAATTTGTTCACCAATTGAAAATACGGGATTCAAGGAAGTCATTGGTTCTTGGAAGATCATTGAGATTTCGTTTCCACGAATTTCACGCATCGCTTCTTCCGATTTTTTTAATAGATTTTCTCCTTTAAAAATAATCTCTCCATCCACAATTTTACCTGGAGGAGTTGGAATTAAGCGCATTAAAGAAAGAGAGGTGATACTTTTTCCAGACCCTGATTCTCCAACGATTCCTAAGGTTTCACCTCGTTTTAGAGTGAAATCAACACCATCAACCGCTTTAATTTCTCTACCTTCAGAATAAAAATAGGTTTTAAGGTTTCTAATATTTAGAATTTCATCATTGATAAGTTCCATTTGGTCCACTCCTTTCCTAGTTAAGATCAATCCGTTTATTTAAGAATCGGTAACTGATATCTACTGTTAAATTAACAAGTACAAAGATAATAGAAACAATTAAAATGCTCCCTTGCACGGCTGGGAAATCCCGCATTCGAATAGAGTCAATAATGAAACGGCCTAATCCATTAATCGCAAAAACGGATTCTGTTAATACTGTCCCTCCTAATAGGGCACCAAACTGAAGACCGACAACGGTAATAACAGGGATAAGCGCATTTTTTAAAGCATGCTTATAAATAATTACTTTTTGCTTTACCCCTTTGGCCTTAGCTGTTCGAATATAGTCTTGACGAATAACCTCTAGCATACTTGATCTAGTCATTCTAGCAACAATGGCTGCTCCACCCGTACCTAAGGTAATGGCTGGTAGAACAACATGCATAAGTGTACCCCATCCAGCTACAGGGAATATGAGGAATTTTACTGAGAACAACAAAATAAGCATTAATCCAAGCCAAAAGTTAGGAAGAGATACCCCTAATAAGGCAATAATCATAATCGAGATATCAGAGAAAGAGTATTGTTTTGTTGCTGAGATAATTCCAGCAAATACTCCTAAAACGACGGTAACAAAAATACTAGCAAGTGCTAATTGAAAGGTGATTGGGAAACGTACCATAATTTCGTCAAGCACAGGGCGGTTACTACGAATCGAGGTTCCTAAATCTCCCTGTAAAACCCCACCCATATAATTGGCGTATTGAACCATCAAAGGTTGGTCTAATCCAAGCTTATGTCTTAAAAGCTCTACTTGCTCTGGAGTGGCACTCTCACCAGCTAATAATACGGCAGGGTCTCCAGGAACCATTTGCATAATTAAAAATACGACTAAGGTAACACCAAATAATACTGGAACTAATTGAAGTAAACGACGAATGATAAATACAAACATACTGGAATCCCTCCTTTATTGTTTCATTCTTGGGTCTAAAGCGTCTCGTAGCCCATCACCAAATAAATTGAAGCCTAATACAATGGTCGCAATTGCAATTCCTGGGAAGGTTGCAATATGTGGTGCATTCCATAAAAAGTTTCTTCCTTGGCTTAGCATTGCTCCCCACTCCGGAGTTGGAAGTTGAGCACCCATTCCTAAGAAGGACAAGCCAGCTGCTGTTAATATCGCTGTCGCTAAACGTAATGTACCTTGAACAATAATTGGTGATAGGATATTCGGTAATATGTGAACGAAGATAATTTTAAAATCATTTGCTCCAAGAGCACGGATGGCATCAATATACTCCATTTTTTTTACAGATAAGGTGGAGCCTCTGACAATTCTTGCAAAGGTTGGGATCGAAAAAATCCCTACAGCGATCATTACATTAAAGGTACTTGGCCCAAGGGCACTAATGATTGCTAATGCAAGCAATAATCCTGGAAATGCAAGAAGGACATCAATAAATCTCATAATCACTGTATCTATCCACTTGCCATAATAGCCAGCTGCTAGTCCAAGCAATATTCCAAAAAAGGCACCAATAGAAACCGATACTAAACCGATCATAATCGATATTTGGGAACCATACATGACTCGACTTAAGATATCTCTACCTTTATCATCTGTTCCCATCCAATGATCTAAGGAAGGACCTTCTAATTTATTTGGTAAATCAATTTCTAGTGGATCATAGGGCGCAATAACAGGAGCTAGTATGGCGATTAAAATATAAAAAAGAATAATTGCCCCTCCGATCATCGCCATCTTATTTTTCTTAAGCTGTTTAAAGACATTCCTTAATTGTTTTAGTTTAGGTGTAAATAGATTGACCTGTTTCGTTTTGTCTATGGATACAACAGAATGGTCCATTTAGATCCCCCTCCTTAGGTTTTAATAAATAAATTATCAGAAATCACACAAACTTTCTCGCTTTTTAACGTTAAAGTAAAAAAATCTCAAATAGAGGTAAAAATATTGTAAACATTCTAAAAGAATTTTCTCTATAATGTGAATAAGCTTTTCACCTGACAAGAACTTATGTCCACTGGATATGGACAACGCCAAATTGAAAAAGGGGGGATTCCTATTAATAAACGGATTAAAAAGTTAAGAGAGAAAATGAGAACGAGTGGAGTACAAGGAGTAATTATTCTTTCATTAGAGAATCGCTATTATTTTTCTAAGTTTAGAGGTTCAAGTGGAGCACTACTTATTACAGAGCAGGAAGCTCTCCTATTTACAGATTTTCGCTATATCGATCAAGCGAAGGAACAAGCTCCTTACTTCGAAGTGCTTCAGCACACCCAAAATCTTTATGAACGAATCGCTCTTACCTTACAAAAGTTAGATATTAAAAAGGTGGGAATAGAAAGTAGTACCATGGCCGTTGAGATTTACTTTGAAATGAAAGAGCATTTTAAAGAAATAGTAATGGAGAATATGGATCAACCGATTGCCGATTTAAGAATGTTTAAGGATCAAGAAGAGCTAGATGCCATCCAAAGAGGAATTCAGATTACAGAGCAAGCCTTTTTACAAACTCTACCCCTTTTAAAAGTAGGAATGACAGAAAAAGAGCTTGGTCTAGAACTAGAATTTGCAATGAGAAGGTTAGGTGCAGAAGGAATTAAAGCAAACCATGTTATTGCTTCAGGAGAGCGATCTGCATTACCACATGGACAAGCAACCGAGCGAGTCATTCAAGTAGGCGACCTTGTAAAAATGGATATTGGTGCAAAAGTGGATGGCTATTATTCCGATTTTACAAGGACTGTAGTAATGGGTGAACCATCCGAAAAACAGAAACATATTCATGAGATCGTACTTAAAGCACAGCTTGCTGCCCTAGCAGTGATTGGTCCTGGCAAGGTTTGTCGTGAGATGGATGAAGTGGCTCGATCGATTATTCGAGATGCAGGCTATGGGGAGAACTTTGGTCACAGCTTAGGCCATTCTATTGGACTAGCCATTCATGAGAAACCAACGATGCGCTCAACAGACTCTAGCATTTTACAGCCAAATATGGTTGTTTCGGTAGAGCCCGGTATATACATCCCCGGCTTTGGGGGAGTTCGAATTGAGGACCTTGTTCAAATTACAGAAGAGGGTATTCATAACTTTACAACCGCGCCTAAGGAATTGAAGGTTATTGGCTAAATAGGTAAAGGGCTTGGCAAAAGCTAAGCTTTTCTAATAAACACATATTCAATGAAGGAAAAGGAGAGGGCAAAGATGAGAAAAAGATTAATGATGTTGTTTTTAGTACTTATTATTGGAATACTTCCAGTACTTTCTGGTTGTGGTGGGGCTCAAGACACTACATCCAACCAACCGAAAGAAAGCAATGAGCCAGGAGTAGAAGGTGGAACTTTAATTATTGCAGAATTATCCGATGCAACACAATTAGATCCACATAAAGGAACAGATATTCCATCTGCCAATGTCTATCATGGAAAAATCTATGAAGGTTTAGTAGCTCAGGATGAGAATATGAATGTTATACCAGCATTAGCAACAGAGTGGAAAAAGGTGGATGATTTAACTTGGGAGTTTAAGCTACGTGAAGGAGTTAAATTCCATGATGGTACTGACTTTACAGCAGATGCAGTAAAAAGAACCATTGAACGAGTTTTAAATCCAGATACAGCATCTCCAAGAGCAAGCTTATTTAAAATGATTACTGAGGTAAAAGTGGTAGACGATTACACCGTTCAATTAGTAACCGAATATCCTTTTGCTCCGCTTTTAGCTAATTTATCCCACTATTCTGCTGGAATTATTAGCCCAAAAGCAATCGATGAATTAGGAGACAAACTAGGACAAAACCCAGCTGGTACTGGCCCATTTAAGTTTAAAAGCTGGAGCCCTGGCGCAGAAATTGTTTTAGAAAAATATGAGGAATATTGGGGAGAAAAGGCAAAGGTTAATGAGGTTGTATTTAAAGTAATTCCTGAGGATGCAACAAGATTATCGATGGTTGAAACAGGAGAAGCTCATTTAGCAGAGCCAGTACAGGTAACAGAAGTAGAACGTGTTGAAGGCAGCTCAAATATGACATTACATCGTAGTGATGCATTAGGAATTGACTATATTGGTTTTAATCTTAAAAAGGAACCATTTAATGATGTTCGTGTTCGTCAAGCAATCAATTATGCGGTAGATATGGATGTTATTTTAGAGGGTGTATACAATAATATTGGTAGTAAAGCTACTGCACCAATGGGACCAGGAGTATGGGGACATAATCCAAACCTTGAAGCCTATGCATATGATGTAAATAAAGCAAAAGAACTTCTAGCAGAAGCAGGATATCCAAACGGATTTAAAACAACCATTTGGACGAACGATAACAAAGCACGTATGGATTTAGCAGAAGTAGTACAGTCTCAATTAAAAGGTGTAGGAATTGAAGCTGAAATCAAAGTAATGGAGTGGGGTTCATACCTTGAAGCAACAGCAAATGGCGAACATGATATGTTTGTCTTGGGTTGGTCTAACATGACAGGTGATGCCGACTACAATCAGTGGTTCTTATACCATACTGATGCACAAGGAAACCCAGGAAACCGTACCTTCTATAGCAATCCAGAGGTAGATAAGCTTATCGATGCTGGAAGAAAAGAAACAAATCCAGACGAGCGCTTAAAGATCTACGCTCAAGCACAAGAAATTGAAATGAAGGACGCACCGATGATTCTAGTGAGAAATGATATGGATCTAATCGCAGTAGGTAAAGGGGTTAAAGGCTTCTGGATGCATCCATCAGGAATCATGATGCTTAGTAATGTAACAGTTCAATAATAGAATAGGATATAAATTAGTAGAAAGGGCATTCCTTAGGGGGTGCTCTTTTTTTGCACTTTAGTAAAGTTTAAGTTCTTTAAAGGAATAAAGTATCAGAAAAACTAAGGCTTTCGCTATAGACTTGGCGACATGCCAAGTTTTTCTATTCGGCTAGGAAAATATAAAATTTCCTATTCAAAATAAGAGCAGCTAGCAGGGAAAATAATTGGCTCTAGATAAATTAGCTTAGGTAATTTATACCAGAAGAGTGACGATAGACCCGGTATAATAGTACTGAATTGTGTGAAATTTCCTAAAATTGCTTGTCTAAAATATTACAGTATTTTACTATATATTACATAAAATGATTATTTTTCACTGATAAAGGCAAACTCATCGAAAGATGGGGACGCAAAGCCATGGGTCTAAAGTCGAGGGATGACTATGATCGCCAGGTTGCCGTGGAGCTATAGGATTGATCTTCTCCACTGCTTTTTCGCGTGGATTTTTTTGTGCCTTAACTCTTCATTTGCCTATTTATCAGAGTTAAAAAAAAGAGAGGAGAAATCAATCATCGTGAAGCTAACTAGAAAAATTATGATTATTTTTACCATAGTGAATCTTGTTTTAGGTAGTGTAGTGCCTAACTATGGTAACGCTTTCAACGTGGGGGATAGTGGGTCAATACTCAATCCCAACACATTAAATGAGCTACTACCTAACAACCAAGAAAATCCATTAAGTATTCCAAATCCAGTAAAGGCAATGGAGGCAAGAATACCATCTGTTCCAACAGAAAATATTGGCACTCAGGTACCACCTACAATTCAGAAGGAAGAAAGCAATCCTGTAATGGATAATGAAATTACAAACCCTATTGAGATGGCTACAGGATTACTTAAGCTTGAAGATACCGATTTACAAATTCCAGGAATCGGAATGGATTTTCGTTTAGAGCGTAGCTATTCTAGTGATAACCAAGAGGTGGGTGCATTTGGTCTTGGTTGGAAGGATAATTTAGGTTCTAAGCTTCAAATGTACTCCGATTTTAATATGGGTGAATTTCGATACGATGGAAGTACTACATCGTTTAGCTTTGTGAAGGATGACCCAGAAGCTTATGTTGTTGAATTTGATGGCGATGAAATGATTAATTATGATTTAGATCAAGGTCATTATGAGCCTAATACTAAAGGAGAACAGCTAGAAAGAAAAGGACAACATGAGTATGTAATGACCAATGAACTGAATGCTTCGATTACCTATTATGGCTATTATGCCCCTTGGAGAGAGAACCAGGATCCAAAGGTAGGGAAAATGGTAAAGCAGCAAGATCGATATGGTAATACGATTCATTATAGATACGACGAAGAAGGAAACCTAAAGGAGATTACAGATACAGCAGGAAGAAACATTAGTTTTATATGGAATAATGGGGTTATTAAAGAAATCACAGATCCTTCAGGTAAGAAAATAAAATATGAATATGATGAGCAAAAGAGATTAAAAAAAATAACAACTCCTGACCAACAAACTACAGAATATGACTACGATGCTAATCACCATATTAAATCGATCAAAAATGCATTAGGAGGAAAAAACAACCTATACATATAATGATAAACATCAGGTTCTAACTGTAAAGGATAACGATAACGTTGAAGTATATAAAGTAACCTATAATGGAGATCAAACAACATTAGAAAATGCAAACAAGAAAAAATGGCAATATACAGTTAAAGATAATTTAATCACCAAAGAAGTTAATCCACTCGGTGAGATAACTACCTATGCTTATGATGAACAGAAAAATATCAAAGAGATTCAATCCCCTAAAGGGAAAATATCTTATACCTATGATGATAAGAACCAAAAACTAACCGAGACTAATGCAAACGGTACCACTACTTATGAATACCATCCAAAGTGGAATAAGCCAACCAAAATTATAGATCCATTAAAAGGAGTTACTTCCTTTGAATATGATGCCATAGGTAATTTAGCGAAAAGAGTAGATGCTAATGGCGATCAAGCAACCTTTGACTATAATAGCAAAGGGTTAATGAGATGGGCAAAGGATGATCAAGGAAATATAACAGATTTTGACTATGACCAATATGGCAATATTAAACTAACCTCAAGACCCCTTGGTGTAGATAAGCAATATACCTATGATATATTAGGTAGACTGTTAACAGAAACAAATGCAGAAGGATCAACAGTAACAATGAAATATGATCCAATGGGTCGATTGCTTCAAAAGGATATAGGGAATGGATTAATTTATTACTACCAATATGATGGATTAGGTAATCTAACAAAGGTAATTGATCCTGAAAAAAGAGAAACAAGCTTCCAATACAATCCAAAAGGCCAATTAGAGAAATATAGTGATCCAATTGGAAGAACTTATCTATATTATTATGAAAAAAATGGCAAGATAAAAGAAATAGTAGATAAATACGGAAAAAAAGTAACCTATGGCCGTGATGATTTAGGGCGGATTACCTCTGTTGATGACGGTAAATCCTCAAGTTCTTATGAATATGGTCCATTTGGAGTTGAAAAGGTTTCTGGAAAAAATGGAACATACTTTTTTCAATATAACAAGGGTGGACAGGTATCTCAGGTAAAGGATACATTAGATAGAACCATTGATTATATCTATAATCAGTTAGGACAGCTAGAGCAAATTAAAGATCCATCTGGGAGAATTACCACGTACACATATGACAAAGTAGGAAGAAAAATAGCAGAACTGCTACCTGATGGAAATCGTGTTCAATATATTTATGATTCAACAGGTTTGTTAAAGGAAAAGGTTTTTCCTAATCAGTCTAAAATTCAGTATAAATATGATGAAGCGAAACGATTGATAGAAAAGATAGAACGTGACGGGTCTATAGAATCCTATACCTACAATCTAAATAATCAAATAAAAACAGTTAAAAATGCAAATGGAGATGTAACAACCTACAATTATGATGCCTTAGGCCGATTAAAAGAAACCATCAATCCAATGGGTGGTATAACCTCCTATCTTTATGATGAACTAGGTAGGCTAGAGACAATCAAAAATCCTTTAGGTTATTCTACAACCTATGAGTATGACCATGCTGGTAGAATTGTAGGAGTACTCAATCCAAAAGGAGATAAAAGAAGTATAGATTACGATTCCTTTAATCGTGTCACTGAAATTATTGATGAATTAGGTCGGCAGCATCAATGGGTTTACCAGGATGAGGAAAATTCTATACAGTATATTCGACCAGATGGGAAATCTAGTAGTTTTACTTATAATGAGCGGTATCAGCTAACCGCTATTATTGATCCTTTAGGAGGTACAACAAGCTATACCTATGATGAGGTTGGTCGTCGTACTGAAATAATGGATCCTTTAGGTCAAGTAACCAAATTTCAATATAATGATCTTGATCAAATTGTTGAAACTGAACTGCCAGATGGAACAAAACTTATTAACCAGTATGATGCCTTAGGCCGTTTAGAAGAGTCAATTAACCAATTAGGCTTAAAGACAAGTTATTTCTATGATCAATATAGCAATGTCTCAGAAATAAAAGATTATCGCGGAGGAATAACCAAGTACGCCTACGATGTAATGGGAAGAAATAATTCTGTTATTGATGCTTTAGGCTTTGAAACAAAATGGAGCTATAATCCATTAGGTCAAATTGCTACAACAGAAGATGCCTTGGGACAACTGACAGAATATCAATATTCACCATTAGGAAATGTTCAAACAATTAAGCTGCCAAATGATGCGATTACCTCATTTCAATATGATTTACTAGGCCGAAACACCAAAAAGACAGATGCACTTGGACAAAGCTATGTTTATGGTTATGATGAATTAAATCGATTAGTGGAAGAAATCAATCCACTAAATGAAAAAACATCCTATGGCTATGATGCCTTAGGCAATCTATTAACATTAACCGATGCAAAGAATAATGTAACCAATTATAACTATAATCTGAATGGACAGGTTAAAGAAATTACGAATGCCTTAGGCTATTTGACGAAATACAACTATGATGATAATGGTCGACTTATCGAATGGACCGATCCAAAAGGAGCGATTTATTCTAATACCTATGATGCCTTAGGAAGAATGATAGAATCAAAAGATCCATTAGGACATATCAATCAATATAAATATGATGTGATGGGAAATCGAATAGAAGAAAAGGACGCCTTAGGACAAACAAGAACCTATTCTTATGATGCATTAGGTAGAATTTCTTCCTATACAGATAAGAGAGGGAATACTACTGTTTATCAAAATGAAGATCTTAAAGGAATTCAAACCATAACCGACCCAGAAGGTGCAATTACAACATTAAAATATGACCTTTTAGGACAATTAATAGAACAAAAAGATCCGTTAGATAGAGTAACAAACTATCAATACGATGGTCTTGGACGATTAACAGATGTAATCGATCCTTTAGGATATAAAGAGCATACAGCATATAACTCCTTAGGATTGGTATCTGATTTTACCGATAAAAATAATCAAGTTTATCAATATCAATACGATTTAATTGGGAACTTAATTAATGAGAAGAATCCTTTAGGTAAAGTTACAGAATATATCTATAATCCATTAAATCGATTAGAGGAGAAAATCGATGCGGTTGGAGCAAGAACCCGATATAACTATGATGAACTAGGGAATCTGATTCAATTGACTGATGCGGAGGGTGGAGTTTGGCGATATCAATTTGATGCAATAGGAAGAACCATCTCTGCAATAGATCCTTTATCTCGTACAACAGGTTACGAATATGACGAGAATGGGAATACCATTCATACAGTGGACCCTGCCGGGAATCTATCAAGCTTTCAATATGATGCTAATAATCGTTTAATAGAACAAACCGATGCAGAGGGTGCAAAATGGAGATTTAATTACAATGCGATTGGACAACTAATAGAAAAAATTGATCCTTATGAAGAAAGCTATTCCTATACCTATGATCCAGAGGGTAATCTTTTAGAGGATAAGAATCCATTAGAGAACACTTACCAGTATCAATATGATAAAGTGGGACGTCTAACTAAGACTATAGATCCAGCAGGGTTTGAAACCAACCTATTTTATGATCTTGTGGGGAACCTTAAGAAAAAGGTAGATGCATTAGGCTATGAAACATCATTTACCTATGATGAGCTTAACCGATTAATTGAAGTGGAAACACCAGAAGGAAATAAGACAGAATACGAATATGACCCAGTTGGAAATAAAACGAAAGTCGTTGACCCACTTAATAGAGAAACAACCTATGAATATGACCCTATTAATCAGTTACGTACAGTTATTGATGCAATAGGGGGCACTACAAAATATCAATATGATGGAGTAGGGAATCTTACAAGCTATATTGATGCAAATAATAATCAGCGTACAATGGAATATAACTTGAATCATCAAGTAACTACGATGAGAGATCCATTAAATAATCAATTCCAATACCGCTATGATTCAGCTGGTCAATTAGCTCAGGTTCAGGATGCCAATGGCCAAAACATTAATTATTCCTATACACCTACAGGACAAGTTGCTTCTGTACAATATACAGATTGGTCTACTCAGTTTAACTATGATGGAGTAGGACGCGTAATCGAAATGAAAGCACCAGATTCTAAGGATCAATTTACCTATGATTTACTTGGAAGAGTAGTTCAACAGCAAAACCTAAATACGAACAAAGGACTAAGCTTGCAGTATGATGCAGTAGGTAATTTAACAAGCTTTACAAATAGTGAAGATAGAACAGTAGCCTATTCCTATGACAAAAGGAATCTTCTAGTAGAAATGATGGATCCTGATGAAAATGTAACAACCTTTGATTATGATGGATTAGGAAGAGAAATCAATAGAAGTATGGCCAATGGGAATAAGATTACAAAATCTTATTATCCAGATGGAAATCTAGATACTATCACCAATCAAGGAAAAGAAAATATAATCTCATCTTTTACTTATGAATACGACGATTATGGTAACCGTATACGACAAATAGAAGAGGATGGAGCGGAAAGCACCTATACGTATGATGACTTAAACCGCTTAATAGAAGTAACATATCCTAAAGAAAAAATATTAACATATCGTCAAACACCAAACACACCACAGGATGAAATTAAAAATGGACAAGAAGAAAGTCTAAAAGAAAAAGGACAGCAAGAAAACAGTGCAGACGAAAAAGGGAATAATGGCAAAGAAAAAAGCAACACAAATAAATTTAGCTTAAAAGATAAAGTATTAATTTCTTCACTTTCTTTTGGTATAGATAATCTCGTATTATTTACCCTGAATAATGGAAAAGGGAACACCAAAGAGGATAAACCTAGTAACAGTGATAGTAATAGTACAAGTAATGGTAATAGCAATAGTAATTTAGATACTGAAGCCAAAGAAAAATCGAATAATGGCAAAGGGAATAAAAGTGATACAGTAAATGGTGTTGATAGTGCTGAAGAAGAATTACTTTTCCTTAATGATCGGCCAGAATATCTAATTGAACCGCAAAGTAATGTTCAATATACGTATGATGCTGTTGGAAATCGTTTATCCATGACCAATAATCAGGGTACGGTTAATTACAGCTATAATAATGCGAATCAATTAATAGAAGCGGATAATAAAACCTACTCCTATGATGCAAATGGTAACCTGATCAAGGAAACAGAAGATGGTCAAGAAAAAGAGTATCGATATAATGGAGCGAATCGTTTAGTTGAAGTTCTGTTCTTTGATGAAAGCTATGCGAAATACCAATATGATGCACTAGGTAGAAAGAGTTTTAGAGAGGCTGCTTCTTGGGATTATAATGAGGATCCTGAAGGAAAAACCAAAGAAAAAACAAACAATGGCAAAGGGGACGAACAGAAAAACGATAAAGCCAAAGAAAACAATGTTTCTAAGGGGAATTCTAAGACTAACAATAACAAAGCATTAGATAATCCTGGTCAAGGCAACAAATATGGCGTATATAAAAACAGGGAAGATCTAGGTAAGCTAGAAATTACAAAAACTAGCTATCAATATGAAGGTTTATCGAATATTCTTCACAAAGAATACGGCGAAAATGGACAGCCTTATGCCGAATTCTATACTGGACCTAACAATCAAGTGGTTGCCCAAAAAATGTTTGGTATGCATGGATTAGCAGAGCCAGGACAAGATCCAGAATTAAAAACAACTGGTGGCTTGATGTACTATCAATATGACGGATTAAATACCGTTAGCGAAATAACGGATCGACATGGAGACATAATTGAGCGCTATCGATATGATGCCTTTGGAGGAATCTTTACTGGAATTACCTCTCCATACAATCGGGTAGGATTTACAGGTCAGGAATACGATGACAAAACGGGCTTAATTGATATGAATGCTCGGATGTATAATCCAACCGTTGGCCAATTTACCACCGCAGATACCTATTTTGGAGATGTTACCAACCCACTTACCTTAAACAGGTATGCCTATGTATTAAATAATCCAGTCAATATGTGGGATCCATCAGGACATATTCCAGAATGGGTAGGGGAAGAGGACCACTATGAGAATGAACATTACGAAGATATTCATCGATTTGTGGAGTGGGATTGGACTCTTATTGAACAAGGAAGAGAAGAAGGAGAAGCAAGACAAATTGATCAATACAAGGATGCCAACTATTTCTACCGAGTCTATGAACAAGATGTTTATAAATGGTGGACATATAATGTAAAAGAAACCACCTATGATTATAACCCTAATGACCCATACTGGGAGGAACTGATTCTTATGGGTAAGGGTGGTCGCGTAACCGATAATTCTGATCATACCTTTGAAGAGTTTTCGATCGAAGGATTTGAGGTACCAATCACCCCTGAAGAAATGGCGTTAATTAGTAAGGGAATAATAGACTCCTATGGCCCACCACCAGGGGAAAGAAGGATGCTCTATAGCATCAACCAAGGCTTCTTAAATGGAGAAAATATCTCTCAAGATGTTATTATTTATGGAGGAAATGGCCAACAAACCAAGTATAGTATATATGAGAGAGAAATTAAAGAGGTTATAGGGGAACCCAAGATAGCGCAAGTCACTAAAAATGACCCAACATTCTGGTCAGCCACTGGTAATTTTTTTGGTGGTATAAAAGATAGTGTTGTGGACACGGTAAGTGGAATAGGGAGCATGCTTTTTCACCCTATTCAAACAGCACAAGGCATTGGCAATGCATTAGCACATCCTTTTGTTACAAGTGAGGCAATATGGAATGCAGTATCCACCACGTTTGTCGATGATGTAATTAATGGAGATGCTAATACAAGAGCTCGAGTTGCCGGCCGAGTGATTGGTGAAATTGGACTAGCTATTTTAGGGACAAAGGGACTTGATAAAGTCTCAAAAATAGATAAAGTAGTAGATGCTACAAAAGCAGTAAAAGCAACGTTGGGAAGAGTATCCGATGATGCCGCAAGAATACTTGGGAATGAAGGCGGCTATATAACGCTTGGAAAAGCTGCTGAGGGGACGAGGAAAATTAGTACACCATATGGTGATGCATTACAGGAATTTTCAGATGAAGCTCTAAGTGTAAAGAATTATATTGATGAAGGTGGAGATTTATATAGAGGCGGCAAATTTGGACGATCAAATACTAATGACGCTCAGTTTTGGGCACCAGAGAGTCCTTATACACCAGGATATGGAGATAAGTATGGTGTAGATTTTGATGATTTAGATTATATTATTGGTGGAAAGTTAAAAGACGGTCAGCCTTTTATTACAAGACCTGCACCAGGTTTAGGTAATAATACAGGTGGAGCAATTGAGGTAGTAACTAATCCAAATGCTGTAAAGCTTGATTTTTTCCATATGCTATAAAGGAGATGAAAGAATGAATTGGAATTTTGAATCGTTAAAGGAAATGAAAGAATTTGCTAAGAACTTAAGTGAAGTATTAGAAAGTTGTGGTTTAAAAGGACTTTCTAATGAAGTGCTTGAATTTAAATCTAATTATTATACAACATCTTCTGAATATCTTGGCGAATTTAGATTGGTATTAAATAAAGTGCTTATAGATGGAAAGGATAAGCTGTCTTATGAATGGCTAGAAAGCATTGATAAAGGGATAGAAGCAATAAATAAATCACTTTCAAACTAGTTATATTAGCGGTAGGGCAAAGTCCCTACCGATTTTCTTGTTGTCTGGTTACTCAGTATCGGAATTTATTTCATAACATAGACCCTATGCAGTATTCAATGAAATCTAGAGTATATAAGAAAAATAGTTACTTAGTATAAATCAATATCTGAATTATACTAAGTAAGATTACAACATAGGGGACGAGTAAAACTGTTGACGATATTTTAGAAGGAGCCACTTCAGGAAGGGTTACTAAAGGCAAAGCAACTCAGTTTGATCAGGTTAATGCTGAAGATGATTACTGGAAAAGATCATTGGATCAGGTTATTAAAGGTAATTACTCACATGATGTTACATTAGCAGGAACTGTTGGACAAGTGGGTCAAGGTTTAACAGGGGTAGATATCGTTGCTGATGCTAGAGATCTAGTATATGATTTTACCCATTGGGAATGGTCTGGAGCACATGCAGGTCAAACTCTATTAGATGCCGTTGGCTTAATACCAGTGATTGGGGTATTAAAGAATGTAGATGAAGTCGCAACCCTAGTAAAAAATTCAGATATACTAGGTGATACAAAGCATATTGATGAGGTTGCTAATAAGAAGTTAAAGGTTAAATATCCAACTAAGATTGATAGTCAAGTAACTGAAATTGAAAAAGCTAAGTTACCAGATTGGATGATAAGGACTTTCACGGAGGGAGAATATAGAACAGTAGTAACAAATGAAAATGTAACATTATATCGCACTTTTGGTGGTAGATCGGATGCTGGTGGAGCTTTTGCAACAACGATGTCAGCAAAAAATAGAATACAAGCAAAAATTGATACAGCGCTACTGCCAGAATGGGGAGGTACTAGAATGTATGAAGCTAGAATTGAAGTACCAAGAGGACAAGTGCTAAACATTGGACAGGTTGCTGAACAATATACGAGAACTGGAACGAAACTTGATGGTGGAGCAGATCAAATATTATTACCAGAGAAATGGTCGTTAGAGTGGATAAAGGACATAAAAATTATTCCATCAAAATAGGAGGAGAAAATGAATAAAAAAGATGATCTTTACGCACAAGTCAAAATAGTTCTAAAGCTAATCGAAGAAAAGTATGATGTAAATCAAAGAAAAGGAATCCTTGAATTAATATACAAAAGATATTCCAATGCTTTACAATTACTTGAAAAAGTTGAAATGAATAAAAGCAATTTTTTTATATTAGGTGGTGTAAGAGCCTATCTTGATAGTTACAGTGATTACAATAATCCCTTACTAAATGAAATGCATAAAGCAGAAATATTATTTGAAGAAATATTTAAGTAACATCTATTTTTAAATGATGTTAAATTATAAAAACCTAGCCTAAGTTTTTAAGCTAGGTTTTACTTGTAATTTATACTTATCAATTTAACGCAGTGATTCCGAATTTTTACAGGAAGATAACTTTTTTGCGAAAAGAAGATTAAAACTATTTTGAAAGACATTCCGACCAATATTGTCAAGACTTAACTAAGCATCATTTCACAAAAGTATAATGGGTATTATATCCAGGAGGGGGAAACCAAGTCAAATTCTTAATTATACAGACAGAGATAAATTGATACCAATTGGTGAACCTTATAATATTAAATAAGGAGTGTATAATGGATACTATTAATAACTTTAAATGGAAAATGAACGAAAAAAGTTTTACTTGGACTAATGGAGGAGTACGTAAAGAAAAGTATTTTAATAGTCTTCCACATAGTATAATTGAATTATCAGATAAAACTGGATTCGCAATTGTTGGTTCTTATGACGAATTTGGAATGAATAATGCATTTATTCTAAATGCAGATGGTACCTCAAGGTTTATATTAACAATTCCTGGGTCAATTAAAGATGCAATTTGTTTTCATGAAATATACTATATTAAGGATGAATTAACTGCTATAATAGCTACTCACAACATAGACTTCGCTTGTGTTATTGATATTACTACAGGGAACTATAAAAAAATTTATGAGACTAGGTAGTTTTAGCTTGCCTGTATATGGCTACACATCAAGGATTATTTTGATTTGTAAAAAAATCTTAAGCATCTTTAAGAAAATAGATTACCTCTCCATCGTAACTACGGAGCATCAGTTGAACTTTGGTAACCGAAACTGAGTTAAACTGATATAGTACAATATAGAGCCTTAAGGGATATATTCTCTTAGGGCTTCTTTTTTTCTATCCCCTGCACCTTTTTTAAGGGAAGAGAGATAGACATCACATAATCTAGAAATAGTCAATATGGTGGAGTATTAGAATAGATCAAATATTAGAAGTAACAAGAGCAACCACTATGAGAATGAACATTACGAAGATATTCATCGATTTGTGGAATGGGATTGGACTCTTACTGGACAAGGAAGGGAAGAAGGAGAAGCAAGACAGATTGATCAATACAAGGATGCCAACTATTTCTACCGAGTCTATGAACAAGATGTTTATAACTGGCGGACCTATAATGTAATAGAGACTACCTATGATTATAACCCTAATGATCCATACTGGGAGGAATGGATTCTTATGGGTAAATTTGGCCGAGTAACTGATAATTCTGATCATACATTTGAAGAGTTTTCGATCGAAGGATTTGAGGTTCAAATCACCCCTGAAGAAATGGCATTAATTAATAAGGGGATAATAGACTCCTATGGCCCACCACCAGGGGAAAGAAGGATGCTCTATAGCATCAACCAAGGCTTCTTAAATGGAGAAAATATCTCTCAAGATGTCATTATCTATGGAGGAAATGGCCAACAAACGAAGTATAGTATATATGAGAGAGAGATTAATGAGGTAATAGGGAAGCCACAGATAATAAATCAAGTGAATGCTGAAGATGATTACTGGAAAAGATCATTGGATCAGGTTATTAAAGGTAATTACTCACAGGATGTTACATTAGCAGGAACTGTTGGACAAGTGGGTCTAGGTTTAACTGGGGTAGATATCGTTGCTGATGCCAGAGATCTAGTATATGATTTTACCCATTGGGAATGGTCTCTTGCTCATGTTGGTCAAACTGCATTAGATACAGTTGGCGTATTACCATTAGTCGGAGCGTTAAAGAATGTAGATGAAGTTGTAACCCTAGCAAAACATTCAGATATACTAGGTGATACAAAGCATCTTGATGAGATTGCTGAGGGTACGAGAAATGGTGCAACCTTTGAAGGTAAATTGTATCGTTCTGTTGGAGAAGGGCATGACCCTCTGTTGATTCACGAAGGTAATATCAATGCAAATCATAGATATACTGAGCCTGGAACTGGTGGATTGTATTTTAGTACAGGAGAGAAAATCGTTAAGGCAGAACTAAATACATGGAATGTGCCAAGTAGCGGTAGGGCTATGCATAGTTTTGACGTTAAAATTGATAATTTACTTGATGTTTCTAATCCTAATGTAAGAAATCAACTTGGGATAAATTTAAAAGATATTACTGGAGATAGTTATGAAGTAACTCATAAAATTGGTCAATACGCTCAGAAAAATGGATACAGCGGAATAGTAGCCCCCTCTGCACGGGCTGATGGAGGATTAAATGTAATAATATTTGATGGAGCAATAATTATTCCATAAGGAGAGATTATAATGGATATCCAAATTTTAGTGAAAGAATTTAAGGAAAAACACTGGGTTAATTATTACCAAATGAGTAAACGATATTTCGATTCATTGCCTGAATCTACAAAGGAAAATTTAGATACTATAGACATACAAGAAGATATAAAAACAGTATTAATATATCGATTAAAGGACAATGCAAAAGTTTGGTTAAATAGTGGTTTACCTTTACTAGATGGAATTAAACCATTAGAGTTAATTGAGATGGAAGATGGAATAAAAGCACTTAAAGAATTATTACTTAGAATGCCAGATTAAATCTCTGGTTTAAGCCCTTAATAAAGGTATCCTTTATCAAGGGCTTCTTTTCCTTTGTGAGCTAAACTTCTAATGATTTCAACCAAACAACAAGCTAAACGATAACTGGAATATGGGACTTAAAGATTATGAAGTAACAAGCAAAATGATGGAATATAACAGAAAATGGATACTTGAACAGTTTAGAAGTGAGCGGCAGATACTTGATAATGGAAATGACCTGAATCGTAAAACACCAAGTATATTCTATCAAATGGAACCAATATACTATAAAGTAGGTGAAAAAATGATATCGGAAAAAGAATTTATAATGTCAGTAAAAAAAATCTATTCCTTTTTAATAAATGAGTTTAATTATAGTCTTATTGGTAAAAAAAACAGAACTAACTTGTTTTATGATGTAGAGTATCAACAAGATGAGTCAATAATATCTATTTCATATGAAAATAGGGAAGATTATTTGCAAATTATTCTCTTTAGATTAAATAATGGAACATTGCCTAATTATGATGATAAGGAAAAGACTTTCCACTTAGAAAATTTAAATAAGAAAATACTATCGTTATTAAGTATTGAAGATTTTGAAGAAAATATTGATTTTTTTTCAGGGTTAACGCCATTAAATCAGATAGAAAATAGACTTTTAAAATCAGCTAAGGAATTAAGACTATGTTTAAAGAACATTTACAAACTAAATAATTAGGAATGAAGAATATTAGAACATCATTCGAAAATTTGATGAGTAAAGGCAAGCCATCTGCCCACTAATTAAGCCCCAAATTTATGAGTAAATTCGGGATGGGTGACACATGAAAGTGGTCACTGTATTCATTGGACAATCTTCCACTTCTACAAATTACTACAGGTATTGGACAGATTGTTGATATGGTTTATGATGAAGTATGGGAATAGGGGGAAATATAAATTGAATAAAATAGATGATTTACTTACTAGCCTTGATAATATGGATAAAAGATCTGAAAGTCAGATTAGAAGAATTGAATGGGTTATAAGAATAATTATTATTGCTCTTACATCTATAATATTTTTGTCAGGTGGAGAACTAATATTAGTATTATTAGGTATATTAATTTTGAGTAGAATCTCCAAACTGCTTTTTAAAGGAGAGATGCCATTTGCGGTACGTTGGTTTAAGATGCTTTTAGAAACAATAAAAATTTTGATAATAAGTTTACTCATTATAAATGTACTTGAATACCTAATACCAGAAATCGGTAATATACTTTACTATAGTGTTAAGATGAATTGAAAGGTTTGAGGTGAATTCCGTTTTCACTCAGTTAGCCTAAATATTAGATTTATTTTTGTTTAATTTAATCTTTTGTAAACATAACTAAGGAACCTTGTTTGACATTTTGTCATTCAAGGCTCCTTTTTTGGAGGGGGTCACACTACTACTGGTACTGGACAGATTGTTGATATAGTTTATTATGAAGTAAGGGAACAGGGGGAAACAAATATTGAATAAAATAGATGATCTACTTACTAGCCTTGATAATATGCATAATAGGTCTGAAAGTCAGATTAGAAGAGCTGAATGGGTTATTAAAGCAATTGCTGTGTTGCTTTCAGCTATAACATTTTTGATAGGAGGAGAAGTATTAATAGTACTTTTGAATTTATTAATTTTTAATAGGGTTTCTAAATTACTTTTACATGGAGAGATGCCATTTGCAGTACGTTGGTTAAAAATGGTTCTTCAATCAATGATTTTATTGATTATAAGTTTAGTAATTGTAAACGTACTTGAATACTTTATACCAGAAATAAGTACAATATTTAACTATAGTTTTAAGAAAAGCTGAAAAGTATGAAAGAAGTTACAGTTCTTCTCTAATTGTTTGACAATAAAAATAGATTTATGTGTATAGTTTAGTGATTTTATAAACAAATTTCGGAACCTAGATTGGCTCTATGCCCTTCAAGGTTTCTTTTTGATAAAATAGACTTTAAGACTTAATTAATTTTGGAACAAAGTTGTTAATGAGGAGTGGTTATATTAGTATGGATTTCAATACATTTCTAGGTTTATCTCTATCAATTCCATTAGCATATTATGCAATATTCAAACTTAAAAAGGATGAGGATCTTTCTGCCAAAATACTTGTTCTAACTATTGCTATTACTGGATTTTCTGCTGCGGTAGCCAAGCTTTTATTTGAAAACACTATTTATTTTCGCATTATAGTAATAGTTGGTTTACTAGCCATTTTTTCAGTAATAACTGTTTTGGCATGGAAATTTAGAAAAGACCCTGAAAAAAAATATGGATCATCTATTTGGATGGGTGGTTTAATTTTTATATTTATATTATTAATAATTATTTTTTCCCTAAATAGTCTAGGTTTTTACGGTTAATAATTCTGTTGTGAAAAGAGAATATAAACCGTTTAAAACAGTAATTGAAATTGATGTTCCATTTAAAGGAGAAACTGAATAAATGAATAGAAAAATCTCAAAAAGTCTGTTTTTAGCGGTGGTAGTATTATTGATGCCATTGGTCTTATATGGATGTGAAGAAACTAATGCAAAAGTAGAAGGGACAATACAAATATTTGAAATTAAAAAAACGGAAGAGATTTATGGTACAGGTGATAATAATATAGGTACCATAAAAAAGCATTATATGATTATTAATCCACCAGAAGATTTACATGAATTGAAAAAAGTAGTGGAAGACTTTCATCAAAATAATCCTATAAACAGGGAAATTGAGGATAAGGGAAATAAAATAAGACAGATTGAAGTTTATTTTTACAGGGAAAGTAAAAAATTACCAAGAGATTGGCAGCCTAATGAGGGCTATTTTGAAACAGACAGAATCGAACATCATAAGTCAGATCTGATAGCGTCTATTCATTGGTCAGAATCGCAACCACTAACAAATTATTATATTATGAGAAAAAATAGTGACAAGAATAATTATGGAGCAATAATTGAAAGAATAAAATATGTTGATGACAAATTAATAGATTAAAACTAAAAATTGACTATCGATTTTTGAGTAATTAAACTAATCAATTTTAACCTTGAGGATAATACTTGAAAAAATCATTTAAGGATAGGGCCTAAAAGGGAGTACATCTAACAAAATAAAAATTGAATGAGGTTAGAAAATTGAGAAATAGCACTAACAATATAAAAGAATACATACAATTAACACATCCTAGACTTATAAAGCAATATTTATGGGGATGGTTAATTATGATTAATTTATTCGGTATTCCTACAGCGATTTATGGTTTTTTAAATAGCTATACTAAGGTATTTCTAATACCAATAATAATCATCAATATATGGATTTTCTATTTAATGATTGGGGTTGAAAAGAAACAAAAAGTTTATGTGTTATTCATTGGAGTTTTCTCTCTACTAATTTCTTTTATACTCATGGTAGCATCATTTAAAATCGTTGAACCAATAAATGGATTTCTATTAGAAGAATATATAATAATTTCTATATTCTTTTATATTGCAATAATAGTTTTTGGTAGTATGTACCATATAAGGGCAGTCAAAAATGGTTATTATTTTAAAGGAAATACAAAGGGAAGGAAAGGAACTGGATTTGTTGTTGCTTTATCTTCATTAGGACTTTTAGTTGGTAGAGTAATCTCGAGAAATGTTACTGAAGAAGTAGGAACAATCATTTTTGCTCTTTGTGCTTTAATACTTGGATATTTATTAGAATTAGGGATTCATAATTTGTATAAATATTATCTATTAAAAAGAAATAGCAGTTGTTAATGTTCCATCATCATAAGTCAAATCTGATAGCGTCTATTCATTGGTCAGAATCACAACCACAAAAAAATTATTATATTATGAGAAGAATTACTTATAGAGGCTATGAATGGTTATACACCTTTCAAAGTCTCTTTTTGATTATTAATAAAATTATGGAAAAAGGTATCGAAAGTTGTAAATTGTTGGAGGATTTTGAGGTTTAATATCGAATATTTTAAGTTAGCACTATAGTTCTAAGGTATTAATTATTCTATACAGAAGTAATAGGAGGCAGCTATGGAAGAGAGAAGAGATTATGAAGAAATGGAAATTGACCTACGTGAACTTTTTCAAATAATAAAAAAGCGTCTTTCGCTTATTTTTATCATTACATTAATTGCAACAATGGCTAGTGGAATTGTTAGCTTTTTTGTGATTACTCCAATTTATCAAGCATCAACAGAGCTATTAGTCAATAAAAGTGATGCAGAGATGAATGCCATGTATTCCTATAATGATATTCAAACCAATCTAAAGCTTATTGAGACATATAGTGTAATTATTAAAAGTCCTCGAATTATCGATAAAGTGATAAGTGATTATCATCTAGAAATGAGCTCACAAGAACTAACAGATAAAGTTAGTGTGAACGCAGTAAAAAACTCTCAGGTAATGGCAATCACTGTTCAAGATCCTGATCAAACTAATGCAGCAAAACTTGCTAATGCTGTAGCATACACCTTTAAAACAGAAATCCTAAAAATAATGAAGGTAGATAATGTACAGATTCTTACACAAGCAAAGGAAGTAGAAGAACCAAGTCCGATCAAACCAAAGCCAATGCTAAATATGGCTATTGCATTTGTTGTTGGCATAATGGCAGCGGTTGGAATTGTCTTTTTGATGGAATATCTAGATAACTCGATAAAATCGGAGCAAGAAATTGAGCGTCTATTAGGATATCCTGTTTTAGGTAGCATTGCTACTATCGAAGAGAACGAACCAGTAAATAATGCTAAAAGTCAACGTATGTCTAGAAGTATGAAGTTTTCTAATCGAGGTGAAGCAAATGAAATCTAAGAACAACATAAATATTGAACGACATACAAAACTAATTACTTTAACTAATCCCAAATCTCCTGTTTCTGAGGCTTTTCGTACCTTAAGAACGAATATTCAGTTTGCTAGTATTGATAAAACCCTTAAAACAATTATGGTTACAAGTACAGGTCCGGGCGAAGGTAAATCGACTACCATGGCTAATCTAGCAATCGTCTTATCACAACAAGAAAAGCGAGTGCTATTAATTGATGCCGATCTTCGAAGACCTACTGTACATCATGCCTTTCGTCTACCTAACCGGATAGGATTAACTAGTGTCTTAGCAGGAACAGAAGAATTGTCTAATGCGATTCAAAATACAGGAATCGACCATTTATCTGTGCTATCCTCAGGACCAATTCCTCCAAATCCAGCAGAGATTCTAGGTTCAAAACGGATGGCTGGATTAATCGAAAAGGTATCAGCTGAATATGATTATGTGCTTCTTGATGCGCCACCTGTACTAGCAGTTACTGATGCGCAGATTTTATCTGGGTTGATTGATGGGGTAGTGTTAGTCATTCATAGCAATAAAACACATCGAGATATGGCCATTAAGGCGAAGCAATTATTAGAAAATGTGCATGCTAATGTCATTGGTGTAGTGATGAACCATAGGGATCAAAAAGAAAACGGATATTATTACTATTACTATGGGAAATAAATAATCCTTAAACACAGGGTTTTTTTTAACATCATAATTTACTTAAGAATAATTACAAAGAATCATAATATAATCGCAAAATTTACAAATATCGACAAAACAAGTCATAATTTTCAAAAAAATAGTGATGTTTTCGTGTTTTTGATATAGTACAATATATTTAGCATAAATAGAAAAGAATGGAAAAATATAGGTGTGAGGAGGGGTTTGATGATTGATTTACATAGTCATATTTTACCGAGTCTTGACGACGGAGCAAGGCATTGGGAAGAAGCTATTACCATGGCAAAACAAGCAGTCCAAGATGGTATTAAAACCGTTGTTGCTACTCCTCATCATCAAAACGGAATTTACTTTAATGATAGTTCAATAGTCCTAGATACAATCAAAGAGTTTAATCGACGTTTAGAACATGAAAATATACCATTAACGGTAGTCCCTGGCCATGAAACACATATTTATGTTGATTTTGTGAAAGATTTGCGAAGTGATAACCTACTAACTTTAAATTCCAACAATAAATATATTTTATTAGAGCTTCCATTTAAAGAGGTTCCAAGAATCACCGAGCAATTAGTCTATGATATTCAATTAGCGGGGTACATACCCATCATTCCCCATCCAGAGAGAAATATGGAATTTCAGGAAAACCCGATGAAGCTATATCAGCTCGTAAAAAGAGGAGCCTTAACACAAACAACGTCTGCTAGTTTACTTGGAAATTTTGGGAAAGAAGTTCAAAAATTCACCTTTGAAATTATTGAACACCATTTGGTACATATGATTGCAACGGATGCTCATCATAGTAAAGGACATCGAGGCTTCCAACTAAAGGATGGGTATAAGGCTTTAGAGAATTTCGGGGGATTAAGATTAGCAGAACAATTTAAAGAGAATGTCGTAAAAGTCTTTAATGGTAATGATATATATGTGGATTCTCCAGTGAAAATCCATCGCAAGAAAAAAATCTTTGGTATTTTTTAAAATGTGAATCTAGCTTTTGTTTCCAGAAAATTTCGTTTTCATTGGATGATTTATTTTATGGTAATGCCTCCTAACCGATATCAATGGAGACACTCGGCTACGCTGTGGGTAGTTCACCTTAGACATGATTGTCAGTGGTGTGGTGTGAGGAGGGGTTAGATGCCCCTTTTTATTTACTAAAGAATCTCAAATTAAGTCTCTTACCAAAAATAAGAGATTTAATTTGAGGTTTTTTATATGAAAACAAAGGAGAGGAGGACTACCATGACATTTAAGAAAAGATTGTTATTTTTAATGACATTAGACTCAGCTATTATTTTAACAGCGATATATTTTAGTCATTTTATCCTTGTTCCCATAAATACCGTGGGAATAACGGTTATACTAGCAAGTACGGCAAGTCTTATTATTAGTCATCATATTTTTTCATATTATTTTAAGTTGTATCATCGGGCATGGGAATATGCGAGCATTGGTGAATTATTATCTATTTTTAAAGCAATTACCTTTTCTGTACTAATCACGGCTTTGGTTCAATACATCCTTATTCAAAGTGTCCATTACCGCCGATTGGTTATTGCGTATATGCTCATCATTTTGCTTGTTGGTGGATCAAGATTTTCATGGCGGTTATTTCGTGATACCTATATTAAAGAGAGAATCTACCAGAAAAGGGCACTAATCATTGGTGCAGGTGCTGCAGGAACGATGGTTGCCAGGCAGTTAAAGTTTAATCATGATGGTGAGCTTCGTCCAGTCGGATTTATTGATGACGATCTCAAAAAACAGCACTTAGATATTATGGGTATTCCTGTATTGGGTGGACTAGAGAAAGTGGAAGAGGTAGTAGAAAAGTTAGAAATCGATTATATCATTATTGCCATTCCTTCTTTAAGTAAAAAGGAATTAAATCGTATTGTTACAGCATGCAGTCGGACAAAAGCAAAAACACAAATCATTCCGAAGCTTGAGGATATTATGTTAGGGCTTGTATCCGTCAGTGAATTTCGTGATGTCCAAGTGGAAGATTTACTTGGTAGAGAGCCTGTAGAGCTTGATACGGAAAATATAGCAGGGTATATTCAAGGCAAGGTAGTATTAGTTACTGGGGCAGGAGGTTCCATTGGTTCGGAAATTTGTCGACAAGCTGCTCGTTTTCATCCTGCGAAAATCGTTCTCCTTGGTCACGGAGAAAATAGCATTTATTCAATAGAAATGGAGTTAAAGCAAGCCTTTGGGGAAGATATTGAGATTATTACAGAAATTGCGGATGTTCAGGATCGAGAAAAAATACATAAAGTAATGGCTCGTCAGTTTCCAGACGTAGTATTTCATGCTTCAGCACATAAGCATGTACCTTTGATGGAAAGAAATCCAGATGAAGCAGTAAAGAATAATATTATCGGAACAAAAAATGTTGCAGAGGCAGCGGATCACTATGGAGTGGGAACCTTTGTCATGATTTCTACCGATAAAGCAGTGAATCCTACAAGTGTTATGGGAGCAACCAAGCGGATTGCCGAAATGGTGGTTCAAAAAATAGCCCAAAATAGTGAAACAAGATTTGTGGCTGTTCGTTTTGGAAATGTATTAGGAAGTAGGGGAAGTGTTATCCCACTATTTAAAGAGCAAATTAAAAAGGGTGGCCCTGTCACAGTGACTCACCCAGAGATGGTTCGTTATTTTATGACCATCCCAGAAGCATCAAGGCTGGTGATTCAAGCTGGTGCCTTAGCTCATGGTGGAGAGATTTTTGTCCTTGATATGGGAGAACCAGTTAAAATTGTAGATTTAGCAAAAAATCTGATTAGACTTTCTGGCTATACGGAGGAAGAAATCGGAATTGAGTTTACTGGAGTAAGACCTGGGGAAAAGCTGTTTGAGGAATTACTGAGTAAGAATGAAGTTCATGAGGAACAAATTTATCCCAATATCTATGTCGGTAAATCACTAGAAATCGATTTTAGAATCATAGAGAATTTGATAGAGGAATTTAATAGTTTAGAGAGCGATGTATTAAGAGATGAGTTGTTAGACATCGCTAATTATAAGAAAAACCTACTCAAGCCGGCTCTTATGGCTTAATAGGTTTTTTGTTTTTGTTTACTCTATATTTTCGAGTCACCTCAAATAGCTTTAGTGGATGCTTTTTAATCGCATCATGTAGCTGATGAACTGAGGTATGGGTATAAATCTGTGTGGTGCTAATATTGGAATGGCCAAGCAGCTGCTGTAGCTGAAGGAGATCTACACCGTTTGCATATAGTAGGGTTGCAAAGGTATGCCTTAATTTATGGGCACTAAAATGCTCTTTATTAATCTTTGCCTCCTTAGCAAAGTGGTTAAAAATATCGTGAACAGTACGGCGGTTTATATGGTTCCATTGATTGTAACGTCTTGAAAGAAAGAGGGCTTGCACGCGAGGATATTCCCAGCGAAGTAGCTCTTTCCGATAATCAAGATAGTTTAATAGAACCACTTTAAGATTGTCAGCCATTGGGACAAGTCGTTCCTTACGACCTTTACCAAAGACCTTAATCGATTGGTTTTCAAAGTCGAGGTCACTGATATTGAGATTACATAGCTCGGTCATACGAATGCCAGAATAAAGGAAGGTAAGAATGATGGTGCTATCTCGGACAGAATGAACACTTTTTTCTTTTACGATGTTGACGAATCGATTGCATTCCTCAATGGTTAGGTAGACGGGTATTTTTTGGTCCCGCTTAGGAGTGATTAAACGGTCTGCGATTGGCTTGGCAAGGATTTCTTCCAAGTAGAGATGCTTAAAGAAGCCACGCATGCTGGCAATTTTTATTGCGCGGGAACGACCACCATTGTTTCTTTGTTCTATGGTATATTTAAGGAACTCTCGTAGATGTCGATATGTCACCTGTTCCCATTTAGTAATATGGTGCATTTCTACTAGATAGCTTTTTAGTAGATTTAAGTCAAGACGGTATTGTTGGATGGTTCGCTTTGCGAGCCCTTTTTCGATTGTTAGATAGGACAAGAAATCTTCAATCCATTCATCCATAGTAAAATTCATAAGATCACCATTACGTAGTTTTTACCAAAAGTATAAAAAGAGATTTGGATGAATGTCAATAAATATATTGAAAATTCCGATAATTTAAATTGAAATAAATAAAATTCCTAGATATAATTAGTATAGTAATCTAGGAAAAAAGAGATGAAGAGTAATGGTTAAAAGTGAATCAGAAGTTTTAAAGATAGTAGAACACTATCTTGAATATCTAAAGAAAGAGTTTAGAGTAACCAAGGTAGTTCTTTTCGGCTCTTATGCAAAAGGAAATGCCAATGAAGATAGTGATATCGATATCGCGATTGAATCGCCAGATTACAGTGACAATTATTTAGAAGAATGGCAACGACTTAATCGATTGGTTTGGAGAAGTGGTGTCGATTTAATACTTCAGCCTAGACCATTATATCCCTTAATGGATGAATTATTAATGAAGGAAATAGTGGGAAATGGTAAAATAATATATCAAGAAGACCATTAAATAAAAATGGGGGTATATTTATGAATTGGGAAGAAGTAAAAAAAACATACCCTAGTGAATGGGTATTGGTTGAAGCTATTAAAGCATATTCAAAAGATGGACAAAGATATGTTGAAGATATGGCTGTCATTAACCGCTTTTCAGACTCACTAGATGTTATGAAAAAATATAAAGAGTTACATCGACTTCATCCTTTTCGTGAATATTATTTTTTCCATACCGATCGCAAAGAGTTAGACATCCATGAACGTAATTGGTTTGGGATAAGAGGCGTAAAATGAATTACCAAGTTTTTAATGGCTTACCCTTTGTTCATGTTTATTTAACTTATAAAGGAAAACAAATAAGAGTTGAAAATGTATTGATTGATACTGGGTCTTATGGAACCATATTTAATTCTGATATTCTATTAGAAATAGGGATAAAACCAGAAATTGATGATGTGATTGATACTATAAGTGGTGTTGGTGGTATTGAATTTGTTATCAAAAAAAAGATTGATCAAATTAAGTTGGATAGTACTATTATTAATGATTTTGAGATTGAAGTTGGAGCAATGAACTATGGTTTTAACATCTTTGGGATTTTAGGATATAATTTTATTCAAAAAGCGGAATTAGTAATAGATTCAAAGAATCAAAAGATATATAAACATCAGTAGACCAATTTTCTAAACGAAAAATTGGTCTTTTTTATTTTAATCACAGCTAGAAAAACGCCTCGGGAGAAACAAATAGATAAAGAAGGTGTTGTTTTTGAATTGGAATGAGGTTAGGGCGACTTTTCCAAATAACTGGGTATTATTTGAAGTGGTTGAGGCTTATTCAAAGGCAGGGAAAAGGCATATTGAAGATTTAGCAGTGGTAGATAGTTTTGCAGAATGGTTAGAGGCGGTAAAAAAATATAAGGAAGCTCGATCTATAAATCCATATGGAGAGTTTTACTTTTTCCATACGGATCGAGAGGAATTAGAGATACTTGAGAGTGATTATTTGAGCTTACGAGGGGTTTATTAAAGGAAAAGCAACCAACTTTTAAAAAAAGGCTGGTTTTTTATTTTGCAAAGGATGGGCGCTTCTTGGGCCTGTTGATTTGGTGTGGTTTTTATAAATAATAACGGCAATATCTATGAAAGGATGGCTAGTTACATGAGAGAGAAGATATACCTCTCATCGCCCCATATGAGTGATGAAGGTTATGAGATGCAATACATACAAGAGGCGTTTGATACGAACTGGATCGCTCCACTGGGTAAAAATGTGGATGGATTTGAGATGGAACTTGCGGCTAAGGTTGGATCAAAAGCAGCGGCAGCATTATCTTCTGGAACGGCAGCTATCCACATGGCACTTAAGGCAGTAGGGGTAGGTGAAGGGGATATTGTATTTTGTCCAACACTTACTTTTTCGGCTACAGCGAATCCAATTATTTATCAGAATGCGATACCAGTATTTATAGACAGTGATTATGAGACTTGGAATATGAGTCCCAAAGCATTAGAAGAGGCTTTTGAGAAATATCCTAATGTGAAGGCGATAATAGTCGTTCATCTTTATGGCCTATCAGCAGATATGGACAAGATTATGGAGATAGCTAAGAAGCATAATGTACCAGTGATAGAAGATGCTGCGGAGTCTTTAGGGACGTATTATAAAGGGAAGCATACGGGCACTATTGGAGACTATGGTATATTCTCTTTTAATGGAAATAAGATTATTACCACTTCTGGTGGTGGTATGCTAGTTTCTGATAAAGAAGAGAGGATTGCTAAAGTACGATTTTGGTCTACGCAATCTAGGGATCAGGCAAGACATTATCAGCATAGTGAGCTTGGGTTTAATTATAGGATGAGTAATGTGGTTGCTGGAATTGGTAGAGGACAGCTTAAGGTGCTAGATAAAAGAGTAGAGAAGAAGAAGTATATATATGAGTTTTATAAGCGAGAATTAGGTTCGCTTGAAGGTGTAGAGATGATGCCGGTGAATGAGTGGGACAAGCCTAATTATTGGTTGAGTAGCATCATCTTAGCTGGGAAGGTTAGGCCAATCGATCTTATGGAGGCACTAGAGAAGGAGAATATTGAGTCTAGGCCGATATGGAAACCTATGCATATGCAGCCTTACTTTGAGAAATATGATTTTGTTGGTGGAGATGTGGCGGAGAGGTTGTTTGAGGATGGGGTTTGCCTCCCAAGTGATACGAAGATGACGGATGAAGGCTTATATAGAGTTGTTGAGATGGTAAAGGGGTTGTGGAAATAAATGCAAACGCAAGTTAATTACAATATAAATCCACATCTACAAAGGTCTAATAAGGGTGGAGTATATAGAAGATATTTTAAAAGAATACTAGATTTTACTTTGTCGCTTATTGCAATTATTGTGTTATCACCTTTATTAGTATCAGTAGCAATTACAATAAGACTCGAATCAAAAGGACCAATTTTTTTCGCACAAGAAAGACCAGGAAAAGATAAAAAAATTTTTAAAGTTTATAAATTTAGAACAATGGTACAAGATGCTGTTAAGTATCAAAAAGTAGGAGTGGAGGTTATTGGAAGTGATAGTAGGATTACTTCTCTCGGCAAGTTTCTAAGACGATTTAAAATAGATGAACTTGCACAATTAATTAATATATTAAAAGGTGATATGTCAATTGTGGGCCCAAGACCTACTCTTCCTGAATATATGGAGCAATACGAGGATTGGGAACTAAAAAGATTTAATGAAAGACCTGGCCTAACAGGATTAGCTCAAATAAACGGCAATATATATTTAGAACGTCAAGAAAAAAGCACTTTTGATGTTAGATATGTAGAGAATATTAGATTTATAATCGATCTTAAAATTGTAATAAAGACAGTCGGTATTGTTCTTTTTGGAGAAGAAAAATTTATTAATAAATCAGATATAAAAATGTGAAAGGAGAATTGGAGGAATGAAAAAGACAGTTTTTATTGGCTCAGTTCTCTCAAGTAAAGTTGCATTAGAAACCCTAATACAACAAAATATTGTAGTAGATATGGTATGTTCGTTGGATGAGAAAGTATCAGCTAATGTTTCTGATTATTATCCAATACATGAGGTAGCTGAGAAGTATAATATACCTTTCGTAAAATTCGAGAAAATAAATAGTGAAAATATAAATGACAAAATTAAGAGTATTGAACCAAATTTTATTTTTGTGATAGGTCTATCTCAAATTATTTCACAAGAAATTCTTGATATGGCTAAAGATTATTGCATAGGATTTCATCCTACCTCCTTACCTAAGTTTAGAGGAAGGGCAGCTTTGCCTTGGCAGATTTTATTAGAAGTTGAAAATTCAAAGGTGTCATTATTTAAACTAGATCAGGGAATGGATACAGGAGATATCGTTTGTCAGTTTCCATACCAAATTGATTCAAAAGATTATGCAATGGATGTTTACACAAAGGTATGCGATGCAATGAGAAATGCACTTATTCAATGTATTCCAAAGATATATAGCGATTCAGTAGAATTTGTAAAACAAAACCATGCTGAAGCTACATACTTATTAGTTAGAAGGCCAGAGGATGGATTAATTAAGTGGGATTCATCAGGTAGAGAAATTGAAAAATTAATTAGAGCAACTAGCAGACCATACCCAGGGGCATATTCATTTTATAAAGGGGAAAAAGTTATATTCTGGAAGGTGCGTATAGAAGAAAATACAAAATATATTGGTATACCGGGGCAAATAGCATGGACTAGTAATAGAGGCGAAATCGCGATTATTACAAAAGATTCAATGCTAATAGTAACTGAATATGAAACAAGCCCCACTGATACAAAATTTATAGTTGGACATAAGTTCAAGTAAATAGGCGGTGATAATATGAATGTATTAGTAGTAGCCCCCCATGCGGATGATGAAATATTAGGAGTAGGTGGCACTATTTCAAAATATGTAGAGGAAGGACATGATGTATATGTTTGTGTTGTAACTAGCGGACATGCGTCCATGTTTCCTGAAGAGGTATTAGATAAGCTACGAGATGAAGTAAAAGCATCTCATCGATATTTAGGTATTAAGGAAACATTATTCCTAGAATATCCTGCGGTTATGCTTAGTGAAGTACCAAAACATGAACTAAACAAGAAGATTAATAATGTTATTGATGAAATAAAACCAGAAGTTGTATTTATACCACATTTTGGTGATATGCATTTAGACCATTTTATCGTTTCGCAATCTACAATGGTTGGTGTTCGGCCAATTAAAGAGCATAAAGTATTAGAAATATACTCATATGAGACGCTATCTGAAACTGAGTGGAATATTCCGCATGTCAGCAACTCGTTTGTACCTAATGTATATATAGATATTAGTGATTATTTAGATAAAAAGGTTAAAGCAATGAGTTACTTTACTACTCAGCTCGTAGAGTTTCCACATCCTAGATCGTTAGAAGCTATTAAATCTTTAGCAAAATTACGAGGTTCTACAGTAGGTGTTAAGGCAGCGGAAGCTTTTTGTATGATAAGAAGGATTATTAAATAAGGCGGATGAATTAGGAATGAAGGATATTGTAATTATTGGAGCAGGTGGTTTTGGAAGAGAAGTTGCATGGTTAATTGAAGATATCAACAAAGTCAGTAATGAATGGAATATTGTTGGGTTTGTGGATGATAATGAATCCATTCAAGGTCAAGAAATAAACGGATATAAAGTCGTAGGAAATGTTGAATGGCTAAAACATCAACAATTAAATGTTGTAAATGCCATTGGTGATCCAATAATTAAAAAGAAAGTATTAAAAAGGCTTGAAGATAGCAAAAATACTTATCCAGTTTTGATTCATCCTAGTGTTATTACCTCAGACAGAGTTAAAATTGGTGATGGATCAATTATATGTGCAGGTAATATTATAACAGTTAATATCGAAATTGGTAGACACGTCATAGTAAATTTGGACTGTACTATTGGACATGACGTGATATTAGGTAACTATACTACAGTTCTACCTAGTGTAAATATTTCGGGATTAGTTAAAACAGAAGAATGTGTCAATATCGGTACTGGAACAGCATTAATTCAGGGTGTGAGCATTGGGGAAAACACAGTGATTGGTGCAGGTGCAGTTGTAGTTAAAGATTTACCAGCAAATTGTACAGCTGTTGGAGCGCCAGCCAAACCTATTAAATTTCACGAATAGCATGGAGAATGAAAAATGATAAAGTTATATGGGAAATTTTAACAATGAAGAATAAACTGTTAATCATAGGTGCTAGTGGACATGGAAAAGTTATTGCTGATATAGCATTTAAATTAAATAAATGGGAAAGTATTGCTTTTCTTGATGACGATGAGACCATTAATTTATCAATGGGAATTAAAAATATTGGTAAAGTAAAGGATGTTATTAAATTTATAAATAGTTATGAGGTTTTTGTTGCGATTGGTGATAATGAAATTAGAGAAAAAGTGCAGATGAAGCTTGAACAAGTAAATGCAAGTATACCTACATTAATTCATCCAAATGCTATTATTGGTAAACATGTTGATGTTGGAATTGGTACGGTAGTAATGGCTGGTGTAGTTATCAATAGTTGCACCAGAATTGGAAAAGGTTGCATTATAAATACTGGTGCAACGATAGATCATGACAATAAAATAGGAGATTATGTTCATATTTCGCCAGGAGCTCACTTAGCTGGTACAGTTACAGTCGGACAAGGTTCTTGGTTAGGGATTGGTAGCATTGTAAGTAATAATATAAGTATAACAAGTAATTGTAAAATAGGTGCTGGTGCTGTTGTGATTAAGGATATAACTGAAACCGGAACTTATATAGGAGTTCCAGCGAGGAGGATATATTAGGGTGGCGAAGGTTCTCATTTTGGCAAACAACGATGTAGGATTATATAAATTTAGAAAAGAACTTATACAGGAGTTAGTTAAAAATTATGAAGTTTATATATCACTTCCTTATGGAGATTTTATACCTCAACTAGAAGAGTTGGGGTGTAAATTTATCGATACACCAATTAGTAGGCGTGGAACTAATCCACTAAAAGATTTTAAGTTATTAATGAACTATAGGGGTATTATTAAGAGAATTAGGCCAGATATAGTTTTAACGTATACCATAAAACCAAATGTCTATGGTGGTATTGCATGTACATTGGCCCAAGTTCCATATATTTCCAACATAACAGGTTTAGGTTCAGCAGTTGAAAATGGTGGATTATTACGAAAAATCTCTTTGCTTTTATATAAATTATCTTTACGCAATGCTAATTACGTCTTTTTTCAGAATAATGAAAATAAAAAACTTTTTGTTAAGAAAAAAATTGTAAATAATAATAATAAAGTTATACCTGGATCTGGCGTCAATCTTAGTAACTATCAATTGATGGATTATCCAACTGATGGGATATTACACTTTCTTTTTATCGCTCGTGTGATGAAAGAAAAAGGAATTGATCAGTATCTAGATGCTGCAGAGTATATTAGGGAAAATTATCCAAATACTGTTTTTCATATATTAGGTTACTGTGAAGAAAACTATCAAGATAAGTTAAAAGAAATGCAGAACAAGGGTATCATTCAATATCACGGTATGCAAAACGATGTTATAGAATTCCATAAAATTTCTCATTGCACCATCCATCCTACATATTATCCGGAAGGTATGTCAAATGTATTGCTTGAAAGTGCAGCTTGTGGTAGACCAATCATAACAACAAATAGAAGTGGTTCTCGTGAAATAGTTAATGATGGCGTGAATGGCTTTATTGTACAACAGAAAAGTAGTGAAGATTTAATAGAGAAGATAGAACGTTTTATCAGATTAGACCATGAAAGTAAAAAAAATATGGGTTTGGCAGGACGAAAGAAAGTAGAAAAAGAATTTAGTAGAGAAATAGTAGTACAAGCTTATTTAGATGAGATTTATAAAATAACGAGGTGAAAACTAAATTGGACTATAAAAAATTAATAAGAAATCAAAAAGTGAGGTTTAAGATTCTTGGGCTTCTCGATTTTGTATCTGATAAAATGATGCTTAAATTGCAGTATAGGATAAAAACCGGTAGAAAACTTAATTTAATTTCGCCTAAGAGGTATACAGAAAAATTACAATGGTATAAGTTGTTTTATAGAGACCCTCTAATGACTAAATGTTCTGATAAATTTGCAGTAAGAGAATATGTCGAAAGTAAAGGTTTGGGTGAAATACTAAATCCTTTATATGGAGTGTATGATGACATAGAGTCCATTAACTTTGAGGATTTACCGCAATCCTTTGCAATAAAGCATACAAATGGTTCAGGAGCAAATCTATTCATTAATGATAAAACTAAAATGAATATAGAAGATATAAAAAGTACACTAAGAGAATGGATGTTTAAACGAAAAGTAAATTATGGTAGAGAATGGTGTTACTATAATGTTCCATCAAGAATAATTATTGAAGAGCTAATTGAAAGGGATAAAAATAATGATATACCTGATTATAAATTCTTTTGTTTTAATGGGGAAGTGAAATATTTATATACTATGGTTGATTATGTAGATAATCATAAAATGGGAAAATGTAGCTTTTTTACCCCTGAATTTGAAAAATTACCGTATAGAAGATCAGAATATATGGCTATTGATAGAGATATTCCAAAACCTGATAACTTTGATGAAATGAAAAAGATTGCAAAGATTCTTTCAAAAGATTTTCCGCACGTAAGAGTAGATTTATATAATATAAAAGGTCGTATTATCTTCGGGGAATTGACATTTTATAATGCAAGTGGATATACAGTTTTTTATCCAGATGAATTTGATTTCAAATTAGGTGAGTATTTTATATTGCCAGAAAAACTGCAATGATTATATTCTTTAATAGTTTGAGAATTAATTTGTCTTGAATATTTGAAATTGTACCCCAAAGTCTTTGGATTTAATTATTATTTTAAAGTGCCATATTTGTACTAAATCAAATGAAGTAGAAAATTTTTTAAAGAAACCTATAGAAACTAATAAAAGGGTTAAAACTAAATAAACAATATTAGTAAAAATTAAATAAAATTATAGCTGAGAAGTATCAAATTAGAGAAAGAGGGTCCTTATGGTTAAAGTTTCTGTAGCAATGACAACCTATAACGGGGAAGAATACCTAATTGATCAACTTAAATCTCTTTTGGAACAAAATAGAGAGCCTGATGAGGTTATTATCTGTGACGATGGATCAATGGATAACACTATACTAATTATACAAGATTTTATCGAAGTCAATAAATTGCATTCAAAATGGAAATTAATTGTGAATAAAGTTAATAAAGGTTATACAAAAAATTTTTTAGACTGTGCTAGTATAACTACAGGTGATATAATTTTTTTCTGTGATCAAGATGATATATGGCATTCCGATAAAATAGGTAGAATGACAGAGGAGTTTGAAAAACATAGAAAGATAAAAGCTATGAGTTGTACTATATCAGTTATCGATTCTCAAGGAAATCAACAAAACACTTTATTCAATAAACTACGTATGGGGAATGGAAAGTTAGAAAAAATAGACTTTTCAACTCAAGTAAGAAATAACATCAGTGTTGGATTAACACTCGCATTAAGACGTGAAGTACTTAATTATTTAAAACCATTGATTCTTAAAAATAGTTTGCCATTTGACGTACCAGTTGGATTATTTACTTCTATTGATGGAGGTTATTATATTTTAGGTAAACCTTTAGTATATAGACGTGTTCATGAAAATAATGTTTCTTCTCCAAACTATAGCCTCAAGTCTAGGCTATTAAACCTGGACAAACACATAGAAGGAAGATTAAAACGTATTAAACTAATGAAAGTATGCCTTCATGAATTGCAATACAAAATGAACAATGAAGATAAATTAAATCTTAAAAAGACAATATTAAGCTTGGAAAATTCTGTAGTAAACTTAAGAAAAAGAAATGTTTTGCCACTTATCTTGGATGTATTTTCTTTAAACCCTATGATAAATCGATTGGTATCTGTAACAAATCTTCTGTGTGCACTATTTGGTGATTATAGCAAATTAGAAACTAGTAGGAAATAGATGATTTATCAGCTCATATGGAAGATTATCTGTTTTACAGAAAAAGCTTATTCTTTATTAGTTTTACAAAAAGTTTACAGTTTTGATTATTCTGTATTATTACGGTTATTGATGATTTGAAGTTTTGTTGTTTTTATTATTAAAAAATATAAATTTTAAGTAAGGTATTTGGTCATATAGTATATTAATATGGATCAATATACAATGAATAGAACATTATTGAAGATTGGTAATAAAGACTGTATTCGTAAATTTAAGAGGAGAAAAAATCAAAATGATTTCTATTATTTTAGCAACATATAATGGTGAAAAGTACTTAAAAGAGCAATTGAGGTCAATTGCTAACCAAACCATGAAACCAAATGAATTAATTATAGTTGATGATTGTTCATCAGATGGAACCATAAATATTATTGAAAATTTTAGAAACATAAATACTAATATTGATATAAAACTATTTAAAAATAGTAAGAATATAGGACCAGCAGGGTCTTTTGCAAAAGGGGTCTTAGAATCAACGGGAGATTTAATGTTTTTTTGTGATCAAGATGATATTTGGTTTAATACAAAGATAGAAGAGGTTGTATCTATCTTTAATAATGATTCTAGAGTGAAAATTCTTTGTAGTGGATATGACATATATGATGATTCTAATAAGAAGATTATTGAATTCTCGAAAAACACAAAAGAAATCTATAATGTACCAATAGAAAAGGTATTAGAAGGTAATATTTCTCCGGGTTGTACAATGGCAGTAAGAAGTAATTATAGGGAAAAAGGAATATTAATTAACAAAGAAATCTTTATCCATGATTGGTTTTTTACAGTTCTAGCGGCATTAGATAATGGTCTATATTATTATGATAAGCCCTTAATATATTATAGAATTCATAACAATAATACAATTGGTAAGAACTTATCCATATTACCTAAATATTCAAAGTCTCAAAGAGAGAAGTCGATTGTAAAGCATATTAGATTTTATAGTAAGATTAAAAGGTTACTTATTAAGAAAGAATTGAATGGTTCACCGAAAATAATTAACTTATTAAATAATTTGATAATAAAAAATAAAATAAGGCTTGATTTTCTTAATGGAAATCTGGGGTATCTCTCGTATTTTAAAAAAGTTATTAATACAAAACCGATTAATGTCAAGTCTATAGTTGGAGATATTTTATATGCACATAGAAAATAATAAATATTTAAAATATAATCTAATAGGAATTTTAACTCTTATTGGGGTAGTTGGATATTTTTACTCTGACTATACTTCAAGCGGAGGAGGATATTATTACAATTTAGTATTTTTTATTATAGTAAGTGTATATATTGCAATTTCGTTTCTTTTATTGCTGCTTAAATTTAAGTTGGATTTTTTAGGGTATTTAATAGTTTCACCTATTAGTGTTTTGTTTATTGATTATATCTTCGAAGGATATCAAATGTTCAATATATACCCACTAATACTATTTGTAGTTTTATTGTTCGTTAATCTTAATACTAGATTAAGTTATAATTCTATATTTAT
The DNA here is from genome assembly GCA_002441135.1 of Caryophanales bacterium UBA6259. GTDB lineage: Bacteria > Bacillota > Bacilli > Tepidibacillales > Tepidibacillaceae > UBA6259. Next base: position 168,058 of record DJVJ01000051.1, read on the forward strand.
TAATAATATAACGCCTATTTTTGTTGCGTATTTATGGTTACAATTATCAGTTCTATTATCTATCATTAAGTTTGGATTTGTTACAGATGTGTCACTTTATTGGTTATTAATTATTTTTCCAATAATAGTATTCATTTTATCTTTGATATTATACTCATTCCAAAAAATCAATATCGATAAGCCCTATTTTATATCATACGTCTATATTGTTTTTTTTCTAATAAATATTTTAATAATAGGACGATTTATTTATTTTGCATATATTTTTAATTCTAATTTACCTGAAATATTTAAACGTATATTTGCCTTTCCAAGTATGTCAACTTCAAACTATACAATAGCAATACTAACTATTTTATTTATATATATATATGCAAATAAAGAATACGTTAATTTAAAGGTATTACGCTATTCTCAAATATTTTTCCTAATATCAGTACTTTTAAGTCAAAGCAGGGGAGGATTAATTGCGACTATTATTACTTTTACAATTATGTTCTTTAAGTCTACTATATCTAAAGTTATCACGAAAAATATCACTTTTAATAGAAGAAAATTTATAGGCATTAGTTTCATGCTAAGTATATCTACGTTATCAATGTTAATGTTCTGGGATAATTTGTTTAATTTTATCTCAAATATAAACATTATTCAGAGGATAGAAAATTTATATAATGGATATGACCTAAATGCAATTTCAAGGGTTGGTTTTTGGAAAATGTATTTTTCAGATTTTAAAAACGGAAATTTTTTCGAAATATTATTTGGTAAAGGCATGTCTGGTTCTGTAAATCAAGTAATTGTTCGTCCACATAATCTTTTTATATTGCTGTTAAACCAAGTTGGAGTTATTGGTGTTTTAATTTTTATTTTCGCTTGGATTAGAGTAGCGATGAGGTTAACTAAATTAACGTATGTTATTTTCTTTCTTTTTTTACAATCGTTTGTTGAACCTATTTTTATTACAGTTTGGACAGAAACATTACTTTTGATATTAATATTTATTGAATCACAATATATTAACAATAAGAAAAAGAAAGACTTAAAGATAAAAAAATTATTACAATAGTTTCTGTTCTTCAAATTATTGAGTATATTAAGGATTGTGAACAAGTGATGAATTTAATGAAAAATATACTAAGGGTAATATTATCAAATTTAATAATGCTAACTTCTAGTGTTGTATTAGGTTTAATATTACCAATTTTTCTTAATGTGGAGGATTACGGATATTACAGGCTTTTTTTATTTTATGTTGGGTATGTAGGTGTTTTGCATTTTGGATTTAATGATGCATTATACATTAAGTATGGTGGAGTTAACCATAGTTCAATTAATCGGCAGATACTAAGAAAAGAGCATAGAACTTTTGTTAAATATCAATTGTTAATCTCAATTTTAATATTGGTAATAGCTTTAATATTGAAAAATATTTATATAATATTATTTGCAATAATAATTATTCCAGTGAATACGGGATCATTTCATAAATTATTTTATCAAGCCACTGGTCAATTTAAGAGATATTCAGCTATTACAATTTTTTATACGATAATAAACCTCATATTAATTGGCCTTTTACTTGTTTTTAAAATATATAATCCTATTTATTATATATTAGTTACGATAGTAGCGTATTTAATTGTATTTATAAAAATGGAATATGATTTTATGGTATTTACTAAGGGAGTAAAAACTGAAGGAAAAGTAAATATTATTAATTATAATAAGATCGGTATATTTATTTTAATTGGAAACCTTTGTGTTTTATTCATTTCTTCTACTGGTAGTTGGTTTGTTCAATTTTTTATGAGTATGAAAGATTTTGCCATTTATTCCTTTGCTGTTTCAATGATGAATATGATTCTTTTGGTTGTTAATGCTATTGGATTAACATTCTATAATTATATTGCTAAAAAGGAAGAAGAAGATAAATTAATTTTAGTGAAAGAATCATTATTGGTGATTGGAACATTAGCTGGTTCGCTATATTTTATTCTAAAATTTATTGTTACACTGTTCTTACCAGAATATAAACAAGCTCTATCAATAATTGCAATTTCATTTATGACATTCCCTTATATTATGATAATAAATGTAATTGTTATTAATTTGTACAAAGCGAGAAAAAACGAACGACGGTATTTAAAAGTTGTAGTATCTATATTATTTATGGGGATAGTAGCAAGTATGTTAATTTTTAGTATGTTAAAATCAATGACTGCTCTTGCAGCTGCAACACTTTTAACATATATAGTGTGGTATATATTTTCTACTAGTTTTGAGTTTAAATATTTAAAGGGTGCAATAAATGAGCCAATTTATTTAGCTATTCACATTATTATTTTTATAATTACTGCAAATAATTTGTCGTGGTACATAGGATTACTAGTATATTCTATAAGTATGCTAATCTTATCAATACTTTTCAATAGAAAGTATTTTGTAAATATTTTTAATATAGTAATAGAATCATTTAAACAAACTACAAAAAGTAGTTAGAAAAGGTATTATTATGATTGAAATTAAAAAAGGGATAGTTCCCATATTTTAATATATTTTATATAAGAAGAATAATATAAAATTGTATGAGTTTAGCAAATTAAAATCAAATGCCTAGTAGGATTGAAATAATTTAATTCAATAAAACTACTCGATAAAACAAGCAATATAAAAAATTTTAGAATTGAGGTGTCAAAAAATGAAAATCATAATTACAGGTGCTGCTGGATTTATAGGCTTTCACTTGTCGAAACATCTAATAAATCAATCTTATGATGTAATAGGAATAGATAATTTGAACAAATATTATGATTCAAAACTTAAAGAAGAACGTTTATTAGTATTACAACAGCATAACAACTTTATGTTTCATAAAATTAACTTAGAGGATAAGACATCGATAGATAAAATTTTTTCGATATATAAACCTGATTATGTAATTAACCTAGCTGCTCAAGCAGGTGTAAGGTATTCAATAGAAAATCCGTATGCGTATGTTGATTCAAACCTTATAGGTTTTATGAATATACTAGAAGCCTGTCGCAATTATCCAGTGAAACATTTACTATATGCATCCTCAAGTTCGGTTTATGGTGGAAATAAAGTAGCTCCATTCTCAACAAATCATAATGTGGACCATCCAGTAAGTTTGTATGCGGCTACAAAAAAATCAAACGAGTTGATGGCACATACCTATAGCCATTTATACGGAACACCTACAACTGGATTAAGATTTTTTACTGTATATGGCCCTTGGGGAAGACCTGACATGGCCTATTTTTCATTTACTAAAGATATTATTGAAGGTAATCCTATTAAAGTTTTTAATCACGGCAAAATGGAACGAGATTTTACTTACATCGATGATATTGTAGAAGGAATTTATAAACTGATTGATAGACCACCAGCAGCTAATAAAGAGTGGGACGAAAGCAAAGACGATTTAAGTAGTAGTTTTGCTCCTTATAAAATTTATAATATCGGGAATAACCAGCCGGTGCAGCTAATGAAGTTTATTTCAGTTCTTGAAGAGCACATTGGTAAGGAAGCGGAGAAGATATATATGGAAATGCAACCAGGAGATGTTCTGAGAACATATGCAGATGTTTCTGATCTGGAAAGAGATATAGATTTTAAACCGAATACAAGTATTGAAGAAGGACTTGGCAAGTTTGTGGAGTGGTACAAGGAGTACTATAAAGTAAAAATATAGAGAAGGTTTTTTTATAGAAATAAAAGGAGGGGTAAAGTTGAAAATAACAATAGCAGGAACAGGATATGTAGGCTTATCGAATGCAATATTGTTAGCACAAGACAATGAAGTCATTGCTCTCGATATTCTACAAGGAAAAGTAGATATGATTAACAATAAAAAATCCCCAATTGTAGATAAAGAGATTGAGGAATACTTAGCTACAAGAGATCTAAATTTATCAGCCACTACTGATAAAAATACTGCCTATAAAGACGCAGAATATATAATCATCTCTACCCCGACTAATTATGATCCAGATAAAAACTATTTTGACACTAGAACTGTTGAAGCTGTCATTGCTGATGTAATTTCCATTAACAGCAATGCAGTGATGGTTATTAAATCTACTGTACCAGTAGGTTATACTGAGAAAGTAAGAGAGCAATTTAAAGCAGAAAACATTATCTTTTCACCTGAGTTTTTAAGAGAAGGAAAAGCCTTA
>DJVJ01000023.1 GCA_002441135.1 Caryophanales bacterium UBA6259
CCGAGACTTTCTCGACAGCCTGAAAAGACACATCAAACTGTGTCTTTTAATATTTAATATTTAGTTTATTATTCACTTAGTAGTCTTGGAAACAAAATATTGTTTTCAAGATGGATATGATCAAATAAGTCTGTTTCAAGATATTCTAAGCTTTGATAGGTTAGACGGAAGGTTTTACAAGCATCATCAGGAATCAAGTAATTCTCTGTTATCACACGCATGGTTTTCAGGATAGTTCCTGCTTCCAAATGTTCTTTCTCCAGCTCTTCTATATTATTTTGAATCATTTCTAGTAACTCCTTAGAAGCTTCCTTCTCATACTTTTTGATTAGTGGAAAAAGCTCCTCTTCTTCCTTAATAAGGTGCTGCATAAGATCCATTTGTAAAAGATGAAATTGTCGATGAAGCTGGGCAAGCTCCTTATGACCAGTACCATGTACTCGTAATATTTTGGTTACCAGTGCACTAATCTCGGGTAGTTCCTTTTTTAAATATGAATGATGGGTTTGTAAAATATGGTCAATTAAAAAGGAGTACCCAATCGTTTGCCAATCCACTTGTTTATTCTCCAACTTCAGCGGCTTTTGGTATGCCTCATTTAATTGTTGTATAACTTGTTCTAGATTAATTCCTTGTTCTTCTGCCGCTTCTTTTAGAGTGCGATTACCACCACAACAAAAATCAATCTGATAATTTTTGAAAACATTACTTGCATCTGGTAATTGGTTTACAATTTCCCCAAGCTTCATTTGACTATTGAATTTTTCTATCATTAGTTTCGCCTCCTCTTTTTCCTTATTTACATCATACTAATATTGATAATGGAAGGAGGTGATTTAAATCACATTTTTGACTACAATGTGTAGGTTATAATTTAAAAAAACCTATTATTAGAGGAGAATAACATGGCCCCAAAAAATCATACGGATCATTTCTATGAAATCCTAAAAAATGTTGCCCCAGAGCTACATCCATTTATTAACGATCACTATTCTACTTGGAATTTAATGTTTAGCGTTAGAGAAACTTTTTCTATTGAACTATATCAAGTTGCATTGGAGCAGATTGAACAAGAGCTCAATGTTCATTTTGTGCAAGAAGAACAATTATTATTGCCAATTCTAGAAAGCTATCTAATTAGTAATCAAGTTGGCCCTAGTGCCAAGCTAATTGACGAACATCGATCTATCAATAAAAAATTTGTTGAGGTAAAGCAGCTCTTCGAGAACTTTCAAAAAGTTCAAGATAATAATGAAAATAAAATAGCGCTTACCAAACAGATGAATCTGCTTGCTTATCTAGTGATGAAGCATATTGAAAAAGAAGATCACTATCTTTATCCAATGCTTAGTCTGATTTTTACTAAAGAAGAAAAAGAAAAGATTTCTCTGTTGTTGCAAATAAACAGAAGCCCTATTTAGAAATAATAATAGGGCTTCATCCTAATTAGTCCATTACTCCTGCACCCATTATCTTTGTATGAAAGTGAACATTAATTTTGGCATTTTTATATAGTGGGTACCACTTTTCTGAAGTCAGTTTCTTATCTCTAATTGAGTGATTATAAAGACATCCAAGACCAATAGGGTCTGTTTGAAGAAGTTGTAATTTTCGAATTAATGTATTGGATTCTTTTTCAAAGGCTTCATTAATTAATTTAGTTAATATTTTCATTGTTTCTGGTTTATTTAAGTCAATCTCCTCTGATATTTCCTGTATATTAAGGGTTAATTTAATGTTTATATCAAATTCTGGCTTCTCCTTATTTACAAGCTCTATTTTACTTGTACTACGAATATTATCGATATTGATATTAATCTTTTTGGGTATTTCAATTCCTTTTACAGACTTTTTTAGCTCCTTACTAGGTAACACCAATTCTAGCTCACCCGCATCAAAACGATCTCTTAATATTTTTAAATAAAATCCTTCTCTTGGTTTCATCGTTCCAATCATTTTATCCATCTGAAATATTGCCAGTCCTTCAATATTCACTTTATCCTTTTCTCTTATTAAATACGGTAAGACAAAATCTTGTCCATCTGTATGGTAATCATTAATTACTTCATGCAAGGTTGAAGAAACTATTTGTTCCCCATTAATATTTTGCTCCAGTGTTTCATTGATATAAAGTCCGATATTTTCTATATCCTTATAAGGATAGCTTAAAATGTCATTTGCTGTCCCTTTGGCGACAGCCAAAAAAAGCATTGTTCCAATTTTAGGATCACGACTAATGGAATCCATAAACCGTATTAATCCTTTTTTAGCCGTTTCTTCTCCATATAAAGCAATTCGTATTTGCCCAGATACTAATTTTTTACTTGTTTTTAAATTCATTGCTTGACGGAATCCCTTTACAGTATCTGCCTTTGCAACAAGTACCTGAGACGGGCTCTTACCAAGATATTTAAAATGATGTAAGACTGATGTTCCTAAAACTTTACCATCATTTTGCAAATCAAAACCTATAGCAGTTTGTAATCCAAGATCCTCTAGATTTGTTCTTTCCGCGCAGCCAGTTAACAAAAACATGATAAAACTGGTAAAAATAAATATTATTATTTTAATTTGAACTTTTGTTTGAAGGAGCTTTCGTCTCATTGGAAGCAAGACCTCTCTTTTGTCTCATCTTCTGAACGACTAATACTAAGACGTATAGAATAAATGGGTAGATAAATACTAAATAAAATCCTTTATTGCTAAACCAATCAAAAAACATATTGACTTGATCCCTTGTTTTTAGCAACATCTGAGCAATAAAAATAATAATCACAATTCCATGTAAGCTATATTTTTGTTTAAAACCAAACACTCTTTTCATTCCTCTTGTTGCTGCCCATAAAGGTAATATGGCATTTGGAAGAATGACGAGCATCCATAATGAAATAGCAATTATTTCAAACCTTTCCATAAATGGAAGCTGTATTATTTTAAACATCGATAAGGTGGCCCAAATAGTTTTTAATAATTGCCCTTCACTAAAATAAACGAGTGAAACAACCATAATAATTAAATTGAGTAAATTAGTAGCCAATAAACCAAGATGGGTAAATAATGATGTTTTTTCTTTCTCTTTTACATATGGGTAAATATAATAAAGAATTTCAAAGCCCGCAAGGGTAAATGACATTTTATAGGCACCCTTTAAAATATCCAAGGTAGATGTATCAAATATTGGCAAAAGTGATTTCCATTCTGCATATTGAATTGGAAAATACAATAAAAAAATCATCCATAATGTAAATAAAACACTTAAAACACTAACTCCAACTACAACTCTAATTCCACCTAGAACTGCATAAATCGCTAAAAGACCTCCAAATATTGCCATCGACCAAACTGGGAGTTCTGGAAATAGCCAGACCTGTACAATCTCAATATATGCTCTAAAGACCACAGTAGTTGATAGCACAAGATAAGCAATAAAAACCGTATTAATTATACTTCCTAACCATTTCCCAAAAATATCTTGATGAATACCATACAAATCAGCTGAACCATAACGATTTAAGGTAGCGATCATTACCATTACAACAAGATGAGCAGCTATTCCCGCAACGATGACAGAGATCCATGCATCATGACCAGATTCCATCACAATAATTCGTTGAAAACCTGGTAATCCTACTCCTACCTGAATAGAAAAGATAATAAAAATTAGATGAAAAGCATTAAATAGTAAATATGGTTTTGGTCTTATATTAATATCCATCTACTCACCTATTCATCAATATCTTTCTTTTTATTGGCTCTATGTTGATTAAATCGCCCTTCATCCTTTGTATCGTTATAATCAGGACGTTTTGCTAATTTAGGAAATGGCATTCGAATAAAGGTATCTTTAAATTCCTTTATCCGAAAAGGGAATAAAGGATAAAAATAAGGTCTTCCTAAGCTAGATAGACGAAGCAGATGAACACTTAAAAAGACAATTGAAAAACCCACTCCAAATCCACCATAAAGTCCAGCAAGAATAATAATTGGAAAACGGATAATACGAATCGCATTACCCATCATATAATTAGGTGCAGTAAAGGATCCTAAAGCACTTATCGCAACAATTATAATTAAAATATTACTTGTAAAGCCTGCTTGTACAGCTGCTTGTCCGATAACAATACCACCAACGATACCCATTGTTTGACCTACCTTGGTTGGAAGTCTTGCTCCTGCCTCTCTTAATAGTTCAATTGTAAATTCCAAAAAAAGGGCTTCTAATATCGGTGGAAAAGGAACTTTAGATCTAGTCTGTCCTAATTGCACTAATAAATCAGAAGGAATTATCTCATAATGAAAAGTTACTGCTAGCACATATAGAGGTGTAAAAAAAATAGACATAATTGTAGCTAAAAAGCGAACCAGTCGGATAAATGTTCCCATCGTCCAACGAACATAATAATCTTCTGTGGTTTGAAAGAAGCTTAAAAATGTAGTTGGACCCATTATTGCATAAGAGCTTCCATCAATCACTACACCAACTTTACCTTGAGATAATTCGTGACCAAGACGGTCAGGCCGCTCTGTAAGCATTAATTGAGGAAAAATAGTCATAGAATTATCCTCTATTAGCTGGACTAAGTTAGCAGCATCAAAGACACTATCAAATTCAAGATCTTGGATACGTTGTCTCATGGTATTGACGTTTTCTTCGTTAGAGATACCTTCAATATAAAATAAGGCAACTTTTGTACGTGATACTTTACCGACTAATAAATCCTCAATACATAGCTTTGGATTGTGAAGGTTCTCTCTGATTAACGCTTTATTCGTTGATAATGCCTCAGAAAAAGCAATTTGCGGTCCATAAACATTCGTTTCATTCTCAGGTCGACTTAAGGCTCGTTCCCTTAATTTACCTACCTCAACTAATATCCCTGAATTTTTTTTAGACAAATATACTAGGGCCCAACCTGTAGTTATTGATTGAATAACTTCCTCAAAATCATTGGTTGACTTAATTCCCCCAACATTTATACTTTCCATTAAAACCTCATTACTTAAATGTTTGGAATCTAAATTTTGAATAGGACTAATCACATTTTGGTTTATTTTATCAGCATCTGTAATTTCTTGAATATATACTAGTACAATTTGATGGTCTTTTAAATGTCTATACATGAGATCATTACTATGTTGAAAATGCTTCTTAAGCATTTCAATCATTTCTACAGTAGTTTGGCGATGAATTGGAAGCTCATTCTTTTTTTTATCTTCTTTAAGATTATCTCCTTGACTTTTTTTTCTTTTCCAGAAAAACATAGTTAATGTCCTCCAAAATTCCAATATATCCTAAACTTCTATAAATTACACTTTTTCACTAAATTTCTCTTCTTTTTAATATACCCAAACCTGAATAACTTATTAATCGAATAGAATTATATAAATAAAAAAGCAAGATGAGATAGAAAAATCTATCTACATCTTGCTTGATATTTTACAAAACCTGATGATTCTTTTGTGCCGAACGAACCTGCTCATCGGCATGGTACGAAGATCGTACTAATGGACCTGATTCACAATGACTAAAACCTTTTGCTAACGCGATTTCTTTAAGCTCCGCAAATTCATCTGGATGATAATATTTTTCTACTGGAAGATAATCCTTAGAGGGTTTTAAATATTGGCCAATAGTTAAGATATCTACATTATTAGCTCTTAAATCATCCATTGCCTCCATTATTTCTTCTTTTGTTTCCCCAAGTCCCACCATAATACTGGATTTCGTTGGAATCTCTGGTTGTAGCTCCTTTGCTCGGCGAAGAAACTCTAAGGAACGCTCATAGGTTGCTTTTGCTCTCACTTTATTGGATAAGCGCTTGACAGTTTCAATATTGTGATTCAGGATATCTGGTCGTGCATCCATGAGCACTTTTAAGCTCTCAAAATCCCCACCTAAATCAGAGGGTAATACCTCTACCGAAGTGATTGGATTGATTTTCCGAATTTCTTTAATTGTTTCTGCAAAGATGGCTGCTCCTCCATCCTGTAAATCATCTCTAGCAACGGAAGTAACGACCACATGCTGTAACCCCATCTCTTTTACAGATTGAGCTACCCGTACTGGCTCCTCCCAATCTAATTCTGTTGGAAGCCCTGTTTTAACAGCACAAAAACGACAGGCTCTTGTACAAATATCGCCTAAAATCATAAAGGTTGCTGTCTTTCTTACTGCCCAACACTCATGAAGATTAGGACAACGTGCTTCCTCACAAACAGTATGTAATTTTTTCTCACGCACCATCTTTTTTAAACCACGGTAATTTTCATTGGTATTTAGTTTAATCTTTAACCAAGGATGGCTTTCCCTATTAGACTTTGTTACTTTTGTATTCGAATCTTTCATTTAAGGACCTCTCCTTTAAACAATGTACTATATTTTATCGCATGTATGTCCAAGAATCATGGTTATATTTATTAATGGCCAATTCCTGTACATATATTAATTGTTCTTCTGTTAGCTGATATGGCTTTAATTCAATGTTAAGCCCTTTTTCAAAGCCTATTTTGAAGGCTTCTATTACCTCTTGGAGCTCAATCTTTCGGTCTGCAATCTGATTAATAGCTACCGCTTTATTTTTAAAATTCCTTTGTAATCGTTCCTTGACTCGCTCATTTGGATATTGAAAAACATCAAATAGCTTCTCCTCATCCAACTCTAATAAAATGGAGCCATGCTGGAGAATAACTCCCTTTTGTCTTGTTTGCGCACTTCCCGCAACCTTTCTATCCTCCACAACTAGCTCATACCAGGAAGGTGCATCAAAACAAATTGCTGATCGTGGATTTTTAAGCTGTTCTTTATCCTCTTTGGATTCTGGAACAGAAAAATAAGCATTTAATCCAAGCTCCTGGAAGCCTACTAATAATCCCTGACTAATAAAACGATATGCCTCTGTCACTGTTTTAGGGATATTTGGGTAATTTTCGCTGATTACCAGATTATAGGTAAGTTCCTGATCATGAAGAACTGCTCTTCCACCGGTGATTCTTCGAACAAGACCAAGTCCATGTTCTTTTACTTTTTCCTCATTAATTTCTTGATGAATTTTTTGAAAATAACCAAGAGATAAAGTCGCTGGATTCCAGCCATAAAAACGAAGGGTTGGTGGAATCTTTCCTTCGCTATGCCAATCTAATAATGCTTCATCCAAAGCCATGTTAAATGCAGGTGAATGATAATCAAAATCAATAAAATACCACTGCTCTTTCATATTAAGCTCATTCTCCTAGTATGATGATAAATATTATTTACAATTATTCTAACATAATAAAACCTTCTAATAATACTAGCTTAAAAATTTTCTAGTTATCAAAGACTATGATTTCGTTTATAATCAAAGATGTGTGCTGAAAATTATAATGCGATAAATTTTAAATAGAAACGCAAATATAAGCTTAAATATAACGATAATAGAAGGGTGTTAATAATGAGTATCTTAACAGTAAAAAATTTAAGTCATGGCTTCGGTGATCGTGCTATTTTTGATAATGTATCTTTTCGTCTTTTAAAGGGCGAACATATTGGTCTTATTGGTGCAAATGGTGAAGGTAAATCCAGCTTTATGAACATGATTACTCGAAAATTAGAACCAGACGCAGGATCTATCGAATGGTCTAAAAATGTACGAGTTGGTTACTTAGACCAGCATACTGTTTTAGAAAAAGGCATGACTATTCGTGATGTACTAAAAAGTGCTTTCCAATATCTTTTTGATTTAGAAGCAAGCATGAATCAAATATATGAAAAAATGGGAGAAGTAAGTCCAGAGGAGCTTGAAGCATTGCTTGAAGAGGTTGGTGTTATTCAGGACCTACTGACCAACAATGATTTCTATATTATTGATGCTAAAGTAGAAGAAGTAGCACGTGGTCTTGGTTTAGATGATATAGGCTTAGACAAAGATGTTCAGGATCTTAGTGGTGGCCAAAGAACAAAAATCTTACTTGCAAAACTATTATTAGAGAAGCCTGATATTCTACTATTGGACGAGCCAACAAACTATTTGGATGAGCAGCATATCGAATGGTTAAAGCGCTATTTACTGGAATACGAGAATGCCTTTATCCTGATTTCTCACGATATTCCATTCTTAAATAGTGTTGTAAATTTAATCTACCATGTAGAGAACCAAGAGCTAAATCGTTATGTTGGTGACTATGATAACTTCCTACAGATTTATGAAGTGAAGAAACAGCAAATGGAATCTGCATACAAGAAGCAGCAGCAAGAAATTGCCGAATTAAAAGACTTTGTTCAAAGAAATAAAGCACGTGTTTCTACAAGAAATATGGCAATGTCTCGTCAAAAAAAGCTAGACAAAATGGATGTGATTGAGCTTTCCAAGGAAAAACCAAAGCCTCAATTTCATTTTAAGGATGCGAGAACATCTGGAAAATTAATCTTTGAAACCAAAAACCTTGTTATTGGTTATGAGGAGCCGTTATCTAAGCCTCTAAATTTAACCATGGAGCGAGGCCAAAAAATCGCTTTAGTTGGAGCAAATGGTATTGGTAAAACCACGTTACTTCGTAGCTTACTTGGAGAGATACAGCCAATATCTGGTTCTGTAGAGCGTGGGGATTATTTACACATTGGTTATTTCCAACAGGAATTAAATGATGATAACCAAAAAACCTGTATTGAAGAATTTTGGGGTGAATTCCCTTCCTATACCCAATATGAAGTAAGAGCTGCATTAGCGAAATGTGGTTTAACCACAAAGCATATCGAAAGCAAGATTATGGTACTAAGTGGTGGTGAAAAGGCCAAGGTACGTCTAGCCAAGTTAATCAATAGAGAAACAAATCTTTTAGTCCTTGACGAGCCAACAAACCACTTAGATGTAGAAGCAAAAGAAGAGCTAAAGCGTGCATTAAAAGAATATAAAGGAAGCATTCTACTGATCAGTCACGAGCCTGAATTTTACAAAGAGATCGCTACAGATATTTGGAATGGCGAATCTTGGACGACTAAACTGGTTTAAAGGATAAAGGATAAAGGATAAAGAAAAAAGATAAGAAAAAAAAAAAGAAAAAGAAAAATAATAAACAGCAAATTAATATACTAAGTCCTCCGTCATCGATTCTAACGGAGGACTTTTTTACAAATTTAAGGATAACTTATCATCTACATTTTTTCTGTACTTGAGTGGCTGATTACTTTTCTATTCTCTTGTTTAGCATCGTCTTGCTTACGAACATGGAAGAATAAAAACAGAAAAAGTAATCCTAGATAAGCAAGAAAGATTAGTAGAGTATATAGATACATAATGGGCTGATTCTCAACATAGCCAAAGATTGGGATGTTAAGCATAACCATCAATGGCATTCCAAAAACCACAGCCACTGCACTTCCCATTACTAGATTCTCTGAAACATTAGTCTGGAATTTAGGGTCAACAGCTCTAACAAGAGCCATTCCCGTTGAAATTGTTCCTGTGCCCATTCCATAAAAGCCAAGGAAATTTTCAATCGGATTTTTTTTGTATATCCATTTTGATAGATAATAAATATGAAAAACAGTAACAATTCCACCAATAGTAGTAATTAACAATACAGGAACAAGGTAGTTTTTCAGAGCGTAGAAGGAAATAGCAGCAATCGATGCTGTAATCATAAAATCAAAGGAGCTTCCTGCAATCCGTTGTAATAAATAATTATTAGGAACATTATAAAAGGCGAATCCTTTTTTCTTCAGCTTCTCAAATAAAACTCGAAAACCAATCGCATATAAGCTTCCGATTAAAAAATGAAAGCCCCAAAGTAGCTGTGCAAAAGTTTGACCAAAGGTTCCTAGCGCTTCTAATTCTTTAGTTACTGTATGTATGCTTAAATAAGTCAAAAGATAGACAACAGCAATTAAGGCAATTTGAAACGATAATTTATCATGTGCGTCACTTAATGGCTGTTCATCTGGACTCATCTCTTCGCGAACCATCATTTGCTCTCCTATAGCTTGTTCTGTATCAACCGACGCCTTTCCTTTTCTTACTAGATAATTAAGAATAGGTACACCAATAATCGTTGCCCATAAAAAACCAAATGTCGCTACAGTTAATCCAAGATTTCCCCCACCACTTAGTCCAAGCTCCTCCCACTGGATTCCTATAGAATAGGCTTGCCCAGGTCCTTGACCAAAACCTAATGGAAGTAACAATCCAACTGGAGGAAAAAGATCAGGATAGACAGTATATACAAGAAGAAGAGACAATACAAAACCAACAATTCCTTGAATCAAATAGACAGATGCAATCATAATACCCGAACTAACAATATCCTTGTTTTTCTTTCTCTCCCTTTCTTTTAATGAAAGGGCAATAAAGCCAATTGCCATTAAATGATAAACCATATTTCCTAAGCGATCAATATCAAAGGAGATCCAACCTAGCAAGTTCGGACCAACAATTAAACCGATAAATCCGGCAATAATAGAGGTCGGAATAATAAACTTTCGAAAAAAGGCTATTCGAGATTTTAATATAGTAGCCAATATAAAAAACAATGCTACATAAGCGAAGTCTAATACCGCTAACCACATTCCTCCGTCCATAATTCTCACTCCCGCTTAAATCAATATCTGTAATTGATCTTAATCATTATTTATGGGTTATACCTTTTCTTTTCTCTTTTTTGCGATAAAATCCTGCTGAATAATTTCTAACATTTTCAGCCACATATATGGAGAGTCAACACTATGAATAAAAGAGAAACGATAGAGTTGATTTTCATAATAGAAATCCAATTGGTTTTTCACCTGTAAATTCAGGCCATCTATTTGATCAAGAGGAACCTTTAATTGAATCCCCTTATCACTGGACTGAAAATAAAAATGTCTAGAATCAATGCTAATATCTCCCATACTTATCTTTTTAAGAGGCTGGTAACGCTCACCTTGCTTTAAAATAATGTTTTTACTAGAATATAGTATTTTCTGATGAGTTACATTAAGTTTTTCATATAGAAGACCTAGCTGCCACTCATTCCAATCCCTTGGATTATTAAAATAAACATATCCTCTATTCGATTTGAAGTTTCCGTATTCTGTATATTCAACAGAATAGGCACATTCCTTGCAAAAGAATAACTCATTTGATGATTTCATTTCCCCAATCGTCTCACATTTAGGACAAGCAAATAAAAAGTTTTCTAGTTTTTCTGCTAGTTTTTTTCCCTGATATGAAAATTGATTTTGTTCTTGAAATTCAAATTCATCATGCTCTAAGGCAGCAGTCAGCTGTTGATTAATCTGCTCTACAGAAGCTTCTTCTATCTCTGTTTCCGAGAAAAGAAGCTGATAAGAAAAAATAATCTTTCCTTTCCTCGAGCTTTTGGCCCAACGAGGATGAGCAAGATGGCCACCTTTGAACTTACTGACTACCACCGGAATATTCAATAGTTTAATGAGCTTGGCAGTAGAATAATAAATCGGTTGCGTTTTTCCATCCCATGTCCGATTCCCTTCTGGAAATAAACCAATAATCCTATTTTCTTTTTTTGCTTTAATAATCTGTTTAATGGTAGAGATGTCAATTCTCGCTTTAATCGTGGGAATTGCATCAATATAGGTTAATAAGCGCCGAACAATTGGATTACGAAATTGTTCATCAGAAACAACAAAAGAGATTGGCTCATCCACGTAAAGACTCATCATAAATCCATCCCAATTGTTTTGATGATTTCCAACTATTAAAAATGGTGGTTTAATTCCTAATTGCTTTATTACATTACCTTGAACCTCAATTTCAAAAGTAGATTCTAGATATTTTTTTAATAGCCATTGCAGTATTTTTTTAGAGAACGTCATTCTAGATTGGCTCATAATATCCTCCTCAAACAAACAGTATCTGCTTAGTTTATTATAATTCAAGCTTATACAACATGGGTAGATAACAAGCAGTATTATATTGCTTTGTTTTTCACTTTTAGTTTAAATAATACAAAGTAAATACTGATGATTATAATTATGAGAATCCCTGCAGGTATACTATACGATCGCATAAAACTCATAATCTCCACTAAATTCCCTTTAAATGATTTACTTAATATTAATATAAAGATACTCCATGGCAGAATACCTAAAAAGGTAAGAACACTATATTTCCAATGATTTAAATTACTCATTCCAGCAATATATGAAATGTACATACCAATGGTAAAAGGACGTGTAATAAAAACACTCCATATTCCAAAACGATTAAACCATACCTGAGCCTTCTCTAATTTCCCTCCGATTTTATCTTTAATTTTCTTTTCAAACTTAGAACCGATTGTATAAGGGATAAAGCTTGCTAAGGTGAAAATCAAGCTCATGACTATTGCTAACAATACAATTTCATTCATCGATGGATTTAATAAAAAGCCATAACTCACAATAAACACTAATGATGGCAAGGGAATGGTTGATCCTTTAATAAACATTGCAATAAACAAGCCCGCAATTCCAATTTCACTTAAAAACCGAAATAAGGTATCTAACACAATGTTTCCCTCCCTCTCACTGTATTGAAATGCAAAATAACTATACTCTAATTTATCCAATTATTTCTATAATATTAATAGAATAGCTACTTTAAAATAAATTAGAAAAGCTTGACTTTTGCCAAGCCCCTTTTAAGGCGCAGGCAAAAGGTTAGCTGCTCTTATTTCGGATAGGAAAATCTTATGCTTTCCTATCCGATAAAAAAAGACCTCTCTATGACGAGAAGTCTTCAACCAACTCTTATGCAGATAATTTCTTTTCCATTTGTTCAACCAAGCTCTTAAATTCTAGCTCGCGGAATTTAAGGAGCATTGCTTCATAATCAACCTTTAACACTAAATCGGTTAATTGCACCTCGGATAACTCTTCTATTTGTGTGTTAATTGTTGCAAGCTGTTTACTTAAAAATGCAGCCTGCTTACCCACTAGCTCATGATCATCTTCTTTTAACAACGCGGCTAATGGAGAGCGTATGCCTAATTCTTTAAAAAATTCCTTTGCCTCTTTTTCAGAAGTATTCTCGATATATTCATAGATTTCTTCCACTGTACCAAATTCATTTAATAATGGGCCAACTGCCTTTGGGCCAACACCTTTTACACCTGGAATATTATCTGAGCTATCTCCTTCCAAGGCCTTTTTATCGATAATTTGTATAGGAGTAACCCCATAGAATTCTTCTACATATAGAGGTGTGTATTCAAAAACATTGTCCGGAATTTTTAAAGTCTTTGTCTCGATTTGAAGCTCCGTATACATTTCTTTTGCTTTGCTTGTCATTAGCCATAGTCGAGTGTATTCACTAACAAGTTGAAGTGCGTCCTGATCCTTGGTTAAAATATAGGTAGGAATCTCTTGTTCAAATTGTTTGGCAAAAGTACCAATAATATCATCTGCTTCATATTCCTCAAACATAAATTGAGGAATTTTCATTGCGGCAAGAAGCTCCTGCATCACACCAAATTGAGCGCTTAGTTCCGGAGCTGTTACTCCACGATTGGCTTTATATCCCTCATATGCTTTTCTACGAAAGGTATTTCTACTTACATCCCATGCAACCACGATATGTGTTGGTTCCTGCTTCTCAATTAAATTAAGCAATGCTTTTGTCATAGTGAATACGCCGTTCGTAAATATTCCTGTCGAGGTTTTTAAGACCTTCTTTAATGCCTGTGCCTTTTCTTCCTCTGTCCGGGCCTTAAAATATGTAGCCGGTAAATTACCAAAAAAACTAGTAGATAATAGGGATGATCCATCTATTAAAAGTAATTTATTCATTTATATTTTCTCCTCTTCTTTATCTCATCAATTTAAGCATCTTACCTATTATAACAAATACTAGACCAATCCAATATAGCATATATTGGTTCCTTGCATACTCTAAATAGTAAGTGTTAATTTTTTAATGAACGGAGAATGCATAATGACGGACATTATTTATAGAGCAGCAATCCCGGAAGATTTACCTCAAATTGCTCAATTATACGATATGAAGAAAAACTCAAGAAAGTATCAACAGATTAAAGCTTGGCTTACCAATCAATCC
Source organism: Caryophanales bacterium UBA6259 (assembly GCA_002441135.1). Lineage (GTDB taxonomy): Bacteria > Bacillota > Bacilli > Tepidibacillales > Tepidibacillaceae > UBA6259. Next base: position 14,028 of record DJVJ01000023.1, read on the forward strand.
GAAACCTTCCATGTAGCAGAAATCAATTCGGAAATTATAGGAGGCGTAGCCATTCGCTTTCCAAATCCTGAAGAGGCATGGTTATCTCATAAATTAATTAAACCAGAAATACACAATAAAGGAATTGGAACAAGCATGGCATTATATGAAGAAAGCATTGCCAAAAAAAATAACGCTAAACAGCTTCGTTTAGCGACAAGAGTAGACAATTATCCAGTTCATTGGATGATCGGTGAAAAATTAAGATATTATCAAGTTTCTCGGTGGATAAGAATAAAAAGACTAAAACCGAGCAAAAATCTTTTACTGCCTTCCTCTTATTATCAATTTCTAAATTCACCACAGATTCAAACGGATATCCATTTATCTAGCGTTCAATCCTTTGTTGAAAATCATGTTGATTACCATCTAAGCTATAAATTAGTACCTGATATCCACGATTTAACCATGTATACAAAGCTTGATATTTCTCGACCCGATTTCCAAGAGCTTTATAAAGCAGCTATTTTAGAAGAAAACAGCCAAATAAAAGCAGTCGCAATTTATACTATAAAGAAGGGAACAAATGACTTTATCCTATTGCAACTCTATTCCAATCGGCAAGATTATTCCTATGTGCTTTTATCTCAGTTATTACAATTTTCTAGTGCAAATGGTTACTTTTTCTCTTTTCTTCCCTTTGCCCCAAGCTATCCTATTAAAACGATATTAAAGAGGTGGACCATTGCACCTCCATCTCATTATCAGCCAGATTGGCTTATCTTAGGGAAAGAGCTTTTTTGAAATAACGAGCTTTACTGCTTCATATGCTTTTCTTTCGATTTTTTCTATATCGGCCTGAAGATGCATGCTTAATATGTGCGGGTAGCTAACAATGGTACCCGTTTCTAGTGCTTGAGCAATATTAAACAATTCGCTAAAGTAATTTCCTTCTGATATATAATCTGTGTTCCATAAATCTTCTTTGAATCTATGAACTTGACATAACAATGGTGTTATTGCTTGATGTCGTTGGTCCTCAACAAACTTAAACTTAGGGAAGCTTTCAAACATTCTTCGACCACCATAAATCCCAACCATTAACCGATTTTCTTCCCCTTCCATAAAATGAACTAGAACGGAAATCGCTTCAGGAAAGAGAACTTCATAGGGAGAGCAAACCAAGAAATACTTACCTTTTATCATTCCCAAGGCTTTTTTGATTGCAGCACCTCTACCCACTTCATCTGATAAATGAATTATTTTAGGCTCTATAAAAGGATGAAACGGAAAAGTATTAATTAATAATTGGGATTCATCAGAGGAATGATCATTCACAAATACGATCTCGATATTTTGATAATCCTGATGATTAATGCTTTGTAATAGAAAGGGCAAAACCTTTTCTTGATTCTGAAATGGAATAATGATGGAGACAAGGGGATCATCTTTTTTTGATGGAGCTTCATTTACTGGAGCATTTGAATGGTTCAAATATTTTGCAGTTAAATACTTAAAAAGTGGAATCCATGCTTTTTGATTAGACTTGGTTATACTATCAGAATGCTTTCGTACAAACATTGTTACTTTTGGTAGATACGCAATCTGATAATTTTGAAGTAGTTTAAAGATAACGGCTACATCTTCATATAATCGACCATAGGATGGATAATCGATTGGCCATCCACCAATAGACATTAATGCATTCTTTCTATAAAATCGAGGCGTTGGTACAAAAAAGTCATTTACTAAATGTTTTAAATTCTCAATGGGCTTCCCTACGACTATCTGTTTTTCCCATGTATGCTTTCTATTCATGGGTATTCTTTTTAGTGTTATATAATCGGAATAGAGCATTGCAACCTGCTCTGACTGATTTTCTATTTCACTTAAGAATCTACTAATTGCATGTGGATGAAGCCAATCATCTCCATCTAATTCTAAAATAAATTCACCTTGTGCAATTGCCAATCCATCATTTAAAACAGCTGCCTTACCACGATTAATAGAAAACCTACGATAAATAATTCGTTGATCGTGTATATGATTTAGCTTTTTTAAGATTTTTCTTATTTCAAGCAATGTATTATCTGTCGAGGAATCATCTAATAAAATCAACTCCCAGTTGTTAACATTCTGCTGCAAAACACTAAGAATTGCTTTACTAATATATTTTTTTTCGTTATAAAAAGGTAAAAGAATGGATACCTGTGGATTTAAGCTTTTGTTTTGCATTTTTCCTTCACCTCTAAAAATAATGCGTGTGCATTATTTATTTAAATCTTGGATATATCGAAGAAGCTCTACTTTAAGGTCATCCCGCTGTAGGGCAAATTCCAAATTTGTCTTAAGAAAGCTCATTTTCTCTCCAACATCAAAACAAATCCCAGCAAATTGATAGGCAAATACTTCCTCTTCCTTTGTTAAATTCATGATTGCATCGGTTAGTTGAATCTCATTTCCTACACTTGGCTTAGCATTTTCTAGCTGTTTAAAGATATTAGGAGTAAGAATATACCTGCCTAAAATGGCCAAATTAGAGGGGGCGTCTTCAATTTTCGGTTTTTCTACTAATCCTTTTACTTGATATAAGCGTTCTTCTATTTTAAGCCCATCAACAATTCCATATCGTGAAATTTCTTTCGTCTCCACAGATTGTACTCCTACAACCGACTTGCCATAGATTTGATACTTCTCCATCATTTGTTGTAATCCTGGCTTTTTGGCAAGGATAACATTATCTCCTAAAAGAACCGCGAATGGCTCATTGCCAATAAAGGTTCTTGCTGACCAAATTGCGTGGCCCAAGCCCTTTGGTTCCTTCTGTCTAATATAATGGATATTGGCTAGTTGAGAGGACTTGATTACTTCATTTAATTCCTCTAGCTTTCCTTTCTGTTTTAAGCTTTCTTCTAATTCCCATGCTCTGTCAAAATGGTCCTCAATGGCTCGTTTTCCTTTTCCAGTAACAATAATGATATCTTCAATTCCAGATTCTACTGCCTCTTCAACAATATACTGAATCACCGGTTTATCAACGATTGGTAACATTTCCTTCGGCATCGCCTTTGTTGCTGGCAAAAACCGGGTTCCTAATCCAGCGGCTGGGATAATTGCTTTACGTATTTTCATCTTTCCTCCCTCCAAATGGTGTTACTCTATTTTTAAAATAATCAATCGTCCATTTTAAACCTTCATCTACATCCACTTTTGGCTCCCAACTTAATTTTTCCTTTGCCAACGAAATATCCGGTTTTCTTTTGATGGGATCATCCTCAGGCAGTGGATTATACACAATTTTTGATTTATTACCTGTTAACTTTATAATTTTTTCTGCTAATTCTTTTACTGTAAATTCTGTTGGATTCCCAAGATTGACAGGTCCAACAAAAGAATCTTCCCCATTCATCATTCGAGTAATTCCTTCAATCAAATCATCAATATAGCAAAAGGAACGAGTCTGCGAACCATCACCATAAATCGTAATTGGGTGATTCATTAAGGCTTGAGTGATAAAATTACTAACCACTCTACCATCATGCGGATTCATATATGGACCATACGTATTAAAAATTCGAATGACACGGATATTGAGCTGATGCTGACGATAATAATCAAAAGCTAATGCTTCCGCTGCTCTTTTTCCTTCATCATAGCAGGCTCTAATTCCTGTTGGATTCACATTGCCAAAATAGGTTTCGACTTGAGGATGAACCAAAGGGTTTCCATAGACTTCACTTGTAGAAGCGATTAGAATTTTCGCATGGTACTTTTTTGCAAGTTCTAGCATGTTTAGGGTACCTAAAATATTGGTTTTCATCGTTTTAATTGGATCCTTTTGATAATGAGGTGGTGAAGCAGGACATGCTAAATGATAAATTTGATCTATTTCAAGATCTATTTCCTTTGTAATATCATGTTCTATACATTGGAATTTTGGGTTGTTTGTAAAAGGTGAAATATTATCCTTTGATCCCGTGTAAAAATTATCTAAGCAGATTATTTTATTTTCATCCTCTGTCTGGAGCAACCTTTTGATTAAATTAGTCCCAATAAATCCAGCACCGCCAGTAACTAATATCTTTTTGGCCTTTTTCATAGTGCATCATTTCTTCCAATAGAGCTATAAAGAAAGCCTGCATTGCTCATTGCTGCTGGATCAAACAAGTTTCTACCATCAAATATCGCTGGTGTTTTCATTAATTCCTTCATCTTATTCAAATCTATATTTTTATATTGAGTCCATTCGGTAATTATAAGAAGGCCATCTACATCCTGAAGCGCTTGATATGGATCATCCACATAAATAATCTTTTCTGTGCCTAAAATCCGTTTCGCATTTTCCATTGCTACTGGATCATGAGCATATACTATTGCACCCCGCTGGATTAATCCTTTGATGGTTTCTATGGACGGTGCCTCTCTCATATCATCTGTTTCTGGTTTAAATGCCAATCCCCAAACCGCAAATTTTCGCCCAGATAAATTCTCCCCATAGTAAGCCACAACCTTATCAAGCAACTTCTTTTTCTGCCGTTTGTTCACATTTTCTACTGCCTTAAGAATTTGTAAGTCAATTTGATATTCACTGCCTGTTTTAATGATTGCTTTGACATCCTTTGGAAAGCAAGATCCCCCATAGCCTAAACCGGCATTTAAAAAGGCTCCACCTATTCGCTTATCGGAACCTACACCTATTTTTACTTCCTCTATATTTGCCCCTGTAGCTTCACAAAGGCCAGCAATTTCATTCATAAAACTGATTCTCGTCGCTAGCATTGCATTATTTGCATATTTTGTTAATTCCGCTGAAGGTATACTCATACTAAAAAGTGGGTAGCCTTGCTCTGTAATTGGTCGATAAAGTTCCTTCATTAATACACCTGTTCTAATATTATCAGTACCGATAACAATTCGGTCTGGCTCCATAAAATCCTTAATCGCCGACCCCTCACGCAAAAACTCAGGATTTGAAACTACATCAAATGAAATGGCGATTCCTCGTTTTCTTAATTGTTCAGCAATAACCTCTTTAACTTTTGCTGCAGTGCCAATAGGAACTGTTGATTTATCTATCACAATGGTATAATCGTCTATATACTTACCAATTTGTTTGGCGACAGACAACACATGGGTTAAATCTGCGGAACCATCTTCCCCCTGTGGAGTTCCAACAGCGATAAAAGAAAACAGCTTTCCTTTAAGTCCTTCCTGAATACTTGTAGAGAATTGAAGCTTTCCGTTATCTACGTTCTTTCGTATTAATTCCTCTAAGTCCGGTTCATAAATAGGCACCTGTCCATTTTTTAAAAGAGAAATTTTCGACTCATCTATATCAACACATGTTACATAATGCCCAATATCTGATAAACATGTACCTAAAACCAAGCCAACATAACCAGTTCCTATAACACAAATATCCAAGTTAATCCCTCCAAAAATAGAGTATTATTATCCTGTAGTTTATGTTGAGACGGATTAAGTGGAAACTGTTAAAGGTCTAATTAATATTCATCAATTTCATCATTTTAGATAACTTTTCAATATTTATACTTATATCTGCTACAACAGCTCCTGGATCAATATGATCATCAAGCTTCTCATCATCTCCGAGTAAATAGTAGTAATCGAGTTTCACATAATTACTTAATATCCAATACAGTGGATTTACGTATTTTGGGGAGAAAATCTCCAGTATTCTGGTACCTGGATTAGCAAAAACTAAATTGGTTAGACCTCCTCCATGAGGAGCTATAATTATTTTTGCGGAATAAAAAATTTGAATTTGTTCATCTAAGGATAATTGGTCTAAGACTAAAGTTTTAAATCCATAAGGAACTAATAAATTCGTTACCTGCTCTTCATTAATAACCTTTCTACCTCTCCCATCTTCTCGACTGATATATATTCGTTCATAATCAGGTATTTTTACTATATTCTTATTCAACAGGCTTTTCCGAAGAAAATGGACAGTCCATTTGGGCATATATCCTGTATAGCCACTTGATGAAGGGACAATTAATTTTTCCGCTTTTAGATGAAAGGTGGATGAAGTATTCATTAATTTAGAACGAGGAATATTTAGTGCAGCCAAAGTTTGTTCGATAAAAGGGTGTTGATAATTGCCATTAATAACAATTTTATCTATTTTTATCTTTCTTCTTTTTAAAAGGTATAGCTTTGGTAGTACATCGAACATCCAATGGTAATAATATTGACTTGCACAAAAGGTTGCTACCGCAATAGTTCCATTGATTTTCTGATAAGGGGATAAGCTGTTTTCTTCAAAAATAGAGTGTTCGTTTGGCTCTTTCTCATATTCGAAGGATAAATCCCAAATCAGCTTATTATCTGTTGTAATAATCGAACCATTTTCTCCATAAACCCTTCCATTTGGTATTAAAGCAACAAATGTAGGCGGTGGTTTTAACTGGTACATACTTTCAAATTTCCAATGAACCTGCCTGTCTAAGCCTTTTGGCTTTGTTAAACGAACTAATAACTCTTTTTTTCTAAATGGTTGATAATAGTGTGTATGGCCTAGATGATTCTTTTTTATCCAATCTCTAGTGGTTAAATAATTTCCATTTGGAGGGGAATAGCGCTTTAAAGGCTTTATCATGCAAAACCCCCTTATCATTTTATTTAAGCTGTTATCCGGAGATAAGATTGATCAAATGATTAAATCTATTAAGTTCCTTTAAACGCTCAATTTCATTTTCGAGGTCCTTCTTCAAAGCCTCATCGACAAAGTTTGTGATTTGAGCTAAACCTTCTCTCTCTCTTCCATCAGCATATTGTTGAACCGCTTGATTTATTAATTGCTTAAATGCATTTTTAAAAAGAAGAAATTGATCAGGATACAGTTTGTATAAGTCTACATAATTGATAAAAATGTTATTTATTTCTATAAAGCTGAATTGATACATTTCGTTTAACGCAGTAATTCCTAAATCAGCGGATGGATGCTTTTGATAAAACAATAAAAAGTTCCTTCTATGCTCTTTATCTCGATCCAATTCAACTACGGGGTGCTCTTGATGATAACAAGGGATATCGGTATCTATTTTAAAGTGAGCTCCCTTTTCATGTAGTCGATAGCCTAACTCCCAATCCTCAAAACCATATCCCTTAAAATCTTCGTCAAAAGCACCTGTTAAGTTGATTAAGCTTTTGGGAACAGAAACATTTCCTGTAAGAAAAGCAATCCATTTAAAATAAAATCCCTCTAAGTTTTCTCCATAATTTTCAAAAAGAAGATTTCCTAGAAACGGAAAAGGAAAAGATAGCCTTCTGTATAATCGTTGGTTTAACTCCTTACGCTGAAACAATGAAATCGGCTTATTTTTTAACTTAATCCTGTTTATTTTTTCACTGAATTTATTTTGAGAACCTATCTTCCATTTCTTCATAAACATAGGTTGTAGTTTTACTAAATAATGGAACTCTTTAAATGCCTCTACCGAGAAGTCTGGGAATAAGACCGTATACGTCTTATAGAATTTACCTAATACCCCTGAGAAAACTAAATTATCTTCTTTTTGATGCATTTCAAAATGATGCTTTATAAAGTTAGGGTGTACCATAATTTCTGCATCCAAAAATATTAATATATTTCCTCTCGCCATTTTGATTCCGATATTTCTTGCCTTTGCTCTTCCTTGATTTTGGTTTAATCTTACATATTGAAAGGAATATGGAGGCTTATAGGTCACCTTTAGCTTATATGTTTGATCATTAGAACCATCATCAATAAAAATAACTTCAATTCTAGAGGAGGAAAAGGTCTGCCTCTCAAGAGAATACAATGTAAATAGATTCAGTGGATATTTATTATAGGAAGGAATAATGATGCTTACGTCAACAGACATTAGTCATACTCCCTCTCATTTATTAATAGATTTTTTTCTATAAAAAGAGCCAACTCTACTAAATCAGGATTTACAGTCAGTTTGTCTAGATCCTCTTTAAAACCATCTTTAGATTCCTTGTCTAAAGGACAAGGTGCGCTTTTATTGGCATAATGAATTTCAAAATAATATTGAAGTAGCTTTTCAATTTGGGTATGAAATGTTTTTGATACCAATCCATTCTCTTTTAGAAGACTAAGCTGGTTTAAAAATTTATTTTTTGTAAAAATATCAATCTCAGAAAAATAGTAATTTAAGATGGTGGTGATCGATAAATGCTTTTGAACAAGATAAAGCTTATTATTTGCCTGTTCTTTATCTTGCTTATTTAATATTCTCGGATGCTCTTGATGATAATTTTTAATTTCAGTATCCACCATTCCCCTTACTCCTGATTGAAAAAGTCGTAAACCCAGCTCTTCGTCTTCGCCACCCCAGCCTTTAAAGCCTTCATCAAAAAAACCTACATTATCCAAATGTTTTCTGCGAACAGACGCATTCATTACTACGAAAAATACCCAAGGAAAGTGAAAGCCTATTAATTCTTGGCCATATCTGTTGGCGATCTGCTCATAAAAGTTAGCCCATGGCTGTTTTTGTAATGTACGTAAAAAATCATTTTTCCGAAGATCTTCTATTGTCATTAAGGGAACATATTTCTTTGTTTTCAATTGTTTTCTTATCGATGAGTTCTTAAATAGAGGCAGTTTTTTTCCTGTTAACTTATTTAGACCTTGAATAATATTTTTCGCAGGATAGATATGAGTATAGACCCTATTCCAAAAGTTCCCCCCAACAAAAATTTGATCATCTTTTTCATGATGTGCTACATGCTTAAGAATAAAATCTTGTTCAGCAATCATATCGCTATCACTAAAAATAATAATCTCTCCAGTCGCTAATTCTAAACCTCGATTTCTAGCGATTGCTCTTCCTGCATTTCGTCGATAGTATCGATATGTCAATGAATAGCTATATTTTCGATGCTTCATCATTTCAAAGGTTCCATCAGTAGAACCATCATCAATCACAATGACTTCAAATAATTCCTTAGGAAAGCTCTGAAATTCATAGGAAGCTAATGCCATTCTTAACCGTTCCTTTGCATTATAGGTGGATAAGACAACACTAACCTTTTTATTAAACACAGATAACCCTCCTTCTCAGTAGTATGTTAAAGTGTAATTAACAAATCAAAAATATCACTTAAATGAGGGTATTTTGCGGTTTGTTTTATTTTTTCACCATCATCAAGGAATTGCTGTTTCTCTTTTTGGCTGGAATTAATTTTAAGAAATAACCCTGTTACATTTTCATCATCGACTAATAAGAATGGTATCTTCTGCAATAGGCGAATCAAAACGGAACTAAAGGTTTGATATTTATTCGGATAATCTTTGATTAAGCGATAGTAATCTTCAATCATATCGTTAATCTCTACTAAATTCCTTTTTTTTAGTAAGTCAAGAGAAAAACCGCATACTTCAATATCCGGGTGCAGGGTTACAAACATAGAATAATTCCCCATCTGTTCTTTTCTTCGATCTATTTTAGAGTAAGGATGTTCCTGATGATAATTTAAAATGGTCGGATCATCGATATACTTCGCACCTAGTTTATATAATCGATACCCTAACTCCCAGTCCTCATATCCCCAGCCTTTGAAATCCTCATTAAACCCTCCAACTATATCTAAAAGCCGTTTCGATACAGAAACATTACGTGTGATAAAAAATGTCCAAGGTAAGTAATAACCATTTAATTCTGGACCAAAGTTTTGTACAATACCTGGAAAACTCGGAAGAGGTAGAGCAACTTTTTTATAAATTTCACTATTTATTGCTGATTTTGACAGGAACAGAATCGGTTTATTTATTTTTTTTCTATAATATAAAAGCTTTCTATAATTAAAATTGTGGTTATGTGGGGATAATTTTAACCGCTTTTTAAAGTAACGATTATCCTTCATCCGTGTGTATAATTCTTTCATTTGCTCTATAGTATATTCTGGATAGAGTGTAGTGTAGACAACATAGTGACCTGTAGTTCCTGCTACTACAATATTTTCATCCTTTTTATAATGTCGAAGATGGTTGTGAATAAAGTTTTTATCCACGATCATCTCTCCATCGAGAAAAATCACCACTTTCCCCTTTGCATTTTTTATTCCTATATTTTTTGCTCCTGCTCTCCCTAAGGTATTTTCATTTCTAATATATTTAAATTGATATGGTGCGTTATATTGCATTAGTCGGGGGGTTCTATCGATAGAAGCATCATCTACTAAGATGACTTCTATCTTTGAAACATCCACATTATTTTGTTTTTTTAGAGAGTATAAAGTGGCCAAATTTTGTGGGTATTTGTTATAGCAAATTAAAATTACACTCACTTCTGGAGTCATTAGAATAATCTCCTCCTTTTATGACTATGACTGCCAACGTATTTTGTTTTGCTCATAAATCTCTTCCATAATAAGTTGAATATTTTTTTGTAGCCTCCATTTGGGATAGTCAGATTTGAATTTGGTTAAGTCAGAAATATACCAAATATGGTCCCCTGCTCTAGGAGTATCCTGGTAAGTATAATTGAGTTTTTTAGAGGTAATTTGTTCTGCTAGAGTGATTGCCTCTAAGATTGAAATATTAGACTCTCGCCCACCACCTAGATTATAAACTGCTCCTCCTGTTTTTGGATTCTCATAAAATGCATGAAAAGCAGCAACAACATCCCTTGAATCAATTACATCCCTTACCTGTTTCCCTTTATAGCCAATAATGGTATATGGGGTATTGGTCATTACACATTTCATTAAATAATTGATAAATCCATGTAATTGAACTCCAGATTGTTTTGCACCACTTAAAACCCCTCCACGGAACGACACGGTTTTAAAGCCAAAATACCGCCCATATTCCTGAACCAGGATATCTGCTGCTAACTTTGAGCTGCCAAATAAGGAATGCTTGTTTTGATCTACACTCATCGTTTCTGGAATACCGTTTTTATAGATATGGTTACTATCAATTTCCCACCTTGTTTTATGCTCAATTAATGGCAGTGTATTAGGGTTATCTCCATATACTTTATTGGTTGAGGTAAAGATAAAGACAGCATCAGGAGAATACTTATGCATCGCCTCTAACAAATGAAGAGTTCCATTTGCATTTACTCCAAAATCCATCAATGGGTCCTTTGCTGCCCAGTCATGAGAAGGCTGTGCAGCAGTATGAATGATTAACGAAATATTGCTTTGATATTTTTGAAAGAGCTGATTAATAGCACTGATATCTCTAATATCTAGATTATAGTGAGTGTAGTTATTTTTAAATTCTTTCATTAATCGGTTCCTATTCCAGATAGTTGAACCTTGTGGCCCAAAGAAAGTTTCTCTCATGTTATTATCAATACCAATAACCTGATATCCTAAGTTGGCATAGAACTCCACCGTTTCCGAACCAATCAATCCCGAAGATCCTGTAACAAGTACAACAGACATAAAGTCACTCCCTTACCAATTTAAAAACATTTCTGTACCTAACTATTACAATATATGATTATCGTGTAGATGTGGAAACGATTGATTTGTCCATTTTTTATAAATTCTACGTAGAAAACAAAAAAGCAGCCTCCTAATGTGAAGGCTACTTCCTTTTATGAAATATTTAATTGATATTTAAATTCTTCTTGTTAATTACCAGCAACAGCAAGGCTCTTCACTTTTACCGTTGGAGAACCAACATAACCACCAAACATCGGTAAACTAAAGGCTAAATCATTAGCAATAGAATCAATATCCTTTAATAGCTGATAAAAATTACCTGCAATCGTGATTTGGTTTACTGGGCGTGCTATTTTTCCGTCTTTAATTAAGTAACCATGGGCTGCTAGAGAAAAATCACCAGATACTGCATTTGCTCCAGAATGTATGCCTTGAAGCTCTGTGATCATAACACCTTCTTCAATCGAAGCAACTAATTCATCAAAGCTATTCTCACCATTTTTTACATAAATATTAGAAGGAGCAACCGTTAAATTCCCTTTATAGGAATTCTTAGATGCATGGCCAGTGGATTGAACACCAGCTTTTGCTGCTGTTTTGATATTATGCAGCAATGTCTGAAGTACGCCATCCTTTATTACTTCTAGCTCCTTTGTTGCAACACCTTCACTATCAAAGGAACGACTTTGCATTCCCTGTTCTAAAAAAGGATTATCAATAATGGTCAGAATAGGGTTGGCAATTTCCTGTCCGACTTTATCCTTTAATAGGGATTGACCATTTTGAGCATTCTCGGCGGAAAAAGCTCCGGTAAAAGCTGATATCAAACTAGCCATTGCTTTATTTTTTAATAGAATAGGATATTCCTTGCTCTCTACTGGAGTTGCACCAAGATAGGAGAGGGCCTCATTGACAACCTTTTCCGCTAACTCTTTTACTTCCACGTTTTTAATGTCATTCGTAAACAGAACCTCAAATGCGGTTTTGGTGTCCTCTTCTTCTTTTACGATGACCTCTAAAGCTATTGCAGCTATGTTACTTTTTTCTTGCCTTTCTAATCCCTTTGTATTGGCTATCAACCTTTCGGATAAATAGGTATCAATGGAGCAATCACCAATACTTACTAATCTTTTATCTAGTTTGTATGCTTCCTCTTCAAGAGCCATGATTAAATCAATTTTTTCCTTTGGAGTGACTTTTTCTAACGCTTCATCAAAAAGCTTCACTTGTTGATAGCTAGAGGAGCCTTCAAAAATAACCTCCTGATTCTGTGTTTCTAGAATCATGGAATTACTTTTTGCTTCCTCTAATAGCATACCGATGGCTTCTTCATCTAACTTTTCTGTATAGGAATACCCCATTTTGCCTTGATATACCCCACGAAAGGAAAGCCCACCACTCATTGCAATACTGTAATTATCTACTTCTTGCTTATATACATTACTAGAGAATTTCTTGTTTTCTTGGTAATATATCTCCATATCATGAAAGCCTAATTCTCTTCCCTGTTGAAAGAGGCGTTCTTTAAATACTTTAATATTCATGCCTATTTCCCCTTTCTTCCACCAACAGTGATTTCACTAACACGAATCATTGGCTGACCAACATTTACTGGAATTGACCCACTTATAGAACCACACATTCCTTGGCCATGCTCTAAATTGTTTCCGACCATATCCACCTTTTGCATGGTTTTTGGCCCATTTCCAATCAGTGTAGCACCACGAACTGGTTCTTCAATCTTTCCGTTTCTAACGATGTAGCCTTCCATAACAGCAAAATTATAGTCTCCAGTTGCGGGATTAACTTGGCCACCACCTAAATATTTAGCATAGATTCCATATTCTGTGTTAGCAATAATTTCTTCTGGAGAAGATTTACCCGGCGCAATAAAAGTATTAGTCATTCTAGAAGTTGGTGCAAACTTATAGGATTGTCTTCGACTTGATCCTGTTGCTTCCATTCCCATTCGACGAGAATTCAATTTATCAATTAAATATCCCTTCAAGATTCCATTTTCAATAAGGATATTCTTTCTTGCCTTCTCCCCTTCATCATCTATATTGATTGAACCCCAAGCATTTGGAATAGTACCATCATCAATATAAGTTACAATATCTGGTGCAACCTTTTCTCCTAGCTGATTGGCAAAAACAGAATTGTTTTTAGCAACAGAGGTAGCTTCTAGACCATGTCCTGTTGCTTCATGAAAAATAACACCACCAAATTTATTATCAATAATTACTGGAAATTTGCCACTAGGACATAAATCAGCATTTAGCATGGTAACCGCAATTCTAGCCGCTTCCTGACCATAATATTTAACATCCAGC